>JAEUJM010000046.1 GCA_016794585.1 Acidimicrobiales bacterium | reverse complement strand
CGCCGTCCTCGCGGTTCTGGGCGACCCGGACGACCTCCTCGCGGAACTCCTTCGGATACGGCTTGGGCATGGTGCACATCCTCTCCCGTGGCACCACTCAGCACCACAGATCAGATGTCACCCCGCCGCGCGGCAGTCCCTCTTGCCTTAGCGGCCGTCGGAACGGCCGCAGCGGAACCGAACACGGCGCCTACGCCTGGGATCTTCGAAGAGTTGCCTTCTGAGGCCGTGGTCCTGCCGGCGCCGGGTGAAGAACCGCAGGGCGACGAGGTCGTTAGCGAGCGTACAGCTACCTCTAGAACCTATGAGACCGCCGTACCCGGTGTGTATCTCACTCAGGTGGCTTCCGCGCCTGTCAACCATCAAGTCGGAGACGTCTGGCACCCGCTCGATCCATCTCTGGTGGCCGATTCCCAGACTGGCTTCGAGGGAGCATCGCTGCCCTTCGACCTCTCGCTCGCGGAGGACGCGGCCGACGTTAGTCTTGCGAGCCTCGCTCCTGCTGACAATACAAGTGTCGAGTTCGGTTTCGAAGGAGCGTCGTCAGTGGCGCCCACTATCGACGGCAACGTGGCGACCTACACCGATGTCCAGCCTGGTGTCTCAATTGAACTTGAGGCGATGCCGAGTGGTCTGAAAGAGACGATCGTACTCGAATCGGCTTCGGCGCCAAATGTCTTCACCTTCTCACTAGCATCCACCGGCTTGACCGCTAGTGAGGCCGCGGACGGTTCGATAGCGTTTGTCGATGCTGGTGATCAAGTCCGTCTGACGATTCCGCCGGGCTACATGTTTGACAGTGCAGAATCACCCGCCACTTCGGAGGCAGTCACGTACGAGCTGGATGAAAACGGTACTGAACTAACGGTGACTGCCGACCAAGCTTGGCTGGCAGATCCACAGCGGGTCTTTCCGGTAATGGTGGATCCGACGATGAACATCTGGTCGGAGGCGGACGATACCTTTGTGTCGAACGGGCTCACCAACGATAATTCTTCCCTCTATGTACTGAAGGCAGGGTACGATGGTACTCGAGCCCACCGCTCCTTCCTGCATTTCGATCTTCTTGCTCTCGATGGTCTCGAGATCCTCGCTGGCGAGCTGGCACTTGTGCAGAACGGCTCCGGCTCCTGCACGAGCTCGCCTGCCGATGTTTACTCTGCGACAGAGGAATGGGACGGCACTGGAACCACCGCTTGGCCTGGACCCGTAAATGCCGACGACCCCCTCATCGGGACGATCAATTCTGGACTAGGGCACAGCGGATCGTGCCCCAGCGGGTTCGCCGTCACGGACGTTACGCGTGCTGTCCGCGACTGGGTTCACGGCATTGATCCGAACTATGGGCTGTACCTTCGTGCTCGAGATGAGGCCAACGCGGCTCAGTTCAAGCAGTGGGGCTCATCAGAGAGTTTCGTTCCGCCGACCTTGAACGTCCTCTGGGTTGACCCGGATCTCTCAAGTGCGCCGAGTCTGCCGACCAATCTGACACCGCAAGAGATCACGACGACCGCCTCGCCCGTGCTCTCTGGAACGTACACCGACCCACAGGTGGACGACGGGCAACTCGTCTTCTTCAGTTACGACGGCGCGACCGGCGCGTTCCTCGCCGGATATCCTTCAAGTGTTGTCGACTCTGGTCAGACCGCTACCTATACAGGAAGTGGGTTTCCTATTAACTACCCCATCTCCTGGCAAGCCTTAGCGGTGGACACCGTCAACGAAGTTGGCTCGCGGCTCAGCGACCCGGTGCCCCTGCTTAGGCCATCCGCGCTCATCACTGCTCCCACGACGGGCGACAATGTAGCGGGGACTATCTCGTTCACCGCATCGGTGGACTCGTCGATAACCGGAGTCACTTCTGTTGAGTTCCTAGTGGATGAAGGAATCGTAGCTACGGATAGCAGCGCTCCCTACTCCACCACAATCGACACGACTCTCCTCGACGATGGCAATCACACGTTTGATGCTCGGATTCAGGGCAGCACGTATGATGAGACTCTGGCACCTCGTGCAACTGTTTACGTCGATAACGACACCGTAGGTCCTGACACCTCGGAGCCTGGCGAGGGTGCCGAAGGCACGGTCGGTCAGACCGAGGATGCCAACCAGGCGACCTGCTCGATCTACGAAGTTTGTCTGTTTCGGTATACCGACTGGAATCGCGGCCAGCGCAAAGACATCTGGCAGCGGGCCAGTACTGATTACCACTACAGCGACAACTACTGGTGGGTGGATGGTCAGCAGACTAGCGCCAGCGTCGATAACAGCCCGAGCTCGATGAGGAATCGTGGCCAGTCATGTTACGTGCGGCTGTGGCGGTACGCTTCCCACCGAGGCCCGAAGTCGCGGTTCGAGATTAACAGCGAGGATGGCAATCTCGGAAATAATGATGTGGGCGATAACAAGGCGAGTAGCCACTCGTTCTGCTTCTAAGAACTGGGACGTTCCTTGCGTAGATATCTGGTCGGCATCGTTGTCGTGGCCATTGTGGCAGTGGGCATTGTGACTTGGCTGCAGCGTCCCGGCTCTTCTGGCGACAGGGCCACTGCAGACTCGCCGCGCGAGGAACCGCAGCTCGGAGCAGTACTTGAAGACCCAACTGAGGCAGATATCGTTCTGCCAGTTAGCGGCAATGTCCCGTTTCGCGAACAGGCGATTCAGGATCTGGCCGTACAGCAGGCGCAGGATGAGACGACCGCTGAATGTATGGTGGCGGCCGGCTTTCCGCTACCACCATCGCCACCCGCCGCCGTTGTGGAGGAGAACCCCGACGGCGAGCGGTACGGACTGATCGACCCCGAGCATGCTCAGCGCTACGGGTATCACCCGGCGCCGTACCCGCCTGATGTCCAAGCACGCATTGACTTTCAAGCAAGTGCGGTGACATCTAACCGACAGGAGCTAGCTCTTTACAGCGAGGGCGGCTGCCTTGATCAGGCACGTGCCGCGACTGGCGTTGACGCTGTGGAGCGGGCGCGCAGTGAACTCGAGGCTGCGCTAGTTGAAAGTTTCGACCTGGCCATGGCGGACAGTCGAGTCGAGGCCGTGATGGGACGGTGGCGAGACTGCATGGAGCGCTCCGGCTACACCTACGGGACTCTCTGGGACGCGAACGATGACCCGCGCTGGGACCCGGAGCTACCGCCCAGCCAGGAGGAGATTGAAACCGCGCTGGCGGACGTTGCGTGCAAGCGTGAGGTCAATCTCGTCGGCACCTTGATGGCCGTAGAGCAGGCATACCAAGAGGAGCTGCTTCGGAGTCAGCCCGGCCTCGTGCATAACCTCAATGAGGCACTCCGACGTCAGCAGATTGCACTTGAGGAGCGGGCTGAAATCGAACCGTAGGTCTACCACTCGACGGGTGCCTGACCACTGGCTCCGGCTCACGGACGAGGCGCTGCAGGCTGCGGGCCGACAGCCTGCCAGCCAGGATTGGTCCACGCTCAGGTTGATGACGGAGTGGATAGAGGTCACTGCTCAACTGCGCATGCGCATCTCGCGAGGTTCCCCCGTAGCCAACTGGCGAGGCAGGGCGGCAAGCCGGTCACCACCAGCTTCGTCGGCCGCATGCTGCGCAACGCCTATTACACCGGCCTCGTCACGTGGGGCGAGATCCAGGCTCGCGGCAACCACGAGCCGCTGATCTCGGTCGAGACCTACGCCAAGAACCAGGCCATCCTCGAATCACACCGCTCCGGCGAGAAGCAACGGACCCACCCGCACTACCTGCGCTCCACCATCTACTGCCGCCGCTGCGGCAGCCGGCTCTGCTTCACCAGAGCCACCGGCAGCAAGGGCGGCATCTACGACTACTACTTCTGTCTCGGACGCCACCAGAAGCGCACCGAGTGCGATCTGCCGTTCATCCCCGTCGAGACGACCGAGAACGAGATCGAGGCCCACTACGCATCGGTCCAGTGGTTGAGCGACGAGCAACTGGCCCGGCTGCGGGACAGGTTCGACGCGGTTCTGGAAGCCCGAACCCAGCAGGCGGGCACCGTCACCAGCCGCCAGCAGAAACGGATCAAGCGACTGAACGCCCAACGCGACAAGCTGCTCGACGCCTTCCTGAACGCCTACGTGCCGGTGGAGGTCCTCAAGCGGGCTCTTCGGATTTCAGCGGGGAGTGATGCCGGCGAGTAGGTCCCAGTTGGGGCGGCCGGCGTAGAGCAGCGAGCGGATCCGGTAGTGGCGGAACTTCCGGAACCCGAACGCGACCCGCTTGACCCGCTTGATGAGGTTGTTGACGGCCTCGGCGGGCCCGTTCGTGGCTCGGGATCGGTGCCAGGCGACGATCTGGTTGCGCCAGCGCTTGAGGGTGCGGCCGAGCTAGCGGACCTCGGGCGGGAAGGTCTCGTCTTGGAGGTCGCGGGCGAGCTCGTCGATGTAGCGGGCGGCGAAGTCGGGGTTGGGGATGTCGTAGAGGAACCGGACCGCTTCCTTGGCGTGCCACGCGTAGGCGACTTCACCCTTGGGGTCGCCGGCGCGGAGCAGCCCTTGGAGCTTGGCGTCACCCTTGGCGTCGAGGCGCTCCTCGGCCGCGAGCAGCAGCCGGCGACAGCGGTAGAGCGGGTCGTGTTTCTGGCCGCGGTGGCCGAGGGTCTCGTTCTGGACCCGCCGGCGGCACTCGTCGAGCTTCGCCCCGGCCAGCTTCACGACGTGGAACGGGTCCGCGACCTGCACTGCGTGCGGGAGCATCGTGTCGAACGTGGCCCGATACGGGCCGGACAGGTCCATGACCGCCCACTGGATCCTCGCCCGCCAGGTCGGGTCGCGGGCTTCGAGCCAGCGGGCGGGGGCGTCCGCAGTGCGCCCGGCGACCACGTCGAGGAGCTGCCCGTTGCGGGCGTCGACCATCTGGGTCGACCACCGCTGGGTCCGCCACGGCCCCTCTCGGACGAACAAGGTCTCGTCCAACGACAGCGCCCGCACTGAACCGCCCTGGGTTGGTTGGAGGCTCCTGACCTTGGAAACGAGGATGGAGTCATGCCTACGCAAGGCCGTCGGGGAAGCCGACGACGCGTCGTTACAGCGACGCGGAGAAGAAGCAGGCGGTGCGGCTGGTGCGCCAGCTCCGCGCTGAGCTCGGGACCGATCACGGGACGGTGCAGCGGGTCGCGGACCAGCTCGGGTACGGGGTCGAGTCGGTGCGGATGTGGGTCCGACAGGACGAGATCGACCGGGGCGACGCGCCGGGGACGTCGACCGTGGACGCGGAGCGGGTCAAGGCCCTGGAACAAGAGCTTCGGGAGTTGCGCCGCGCGAACGCGATTCTGAAGTCGGCGTCGGCTTTCTTCGCGGCGGAGCTCGACCGCCCACAGAAGTGATGGTGGCCTACATCGACGGCCACCGGGCCGAGTTCGGGGTCGAGCCCATCTGCAAGGTGCTGCAGATGGCCCCGTCGACGTACTACGCGGCCAAGAGGCGTGAGTTGTCGCCGTCGCAGCGGGCGTTGCGCGACGCGGTGATGGCCCAGGTGCTGATGGTGCTGTGGGTGACGAACCGCAAGGTCTATGGGGCCCACAAGCTCTGGAAGGCAGCCCGGCGCGCCGGTCACGACATCGGCCGCGACCAGACGGCCCGGTTGATGCGCCAACTCGGGATCGAAGGCATCAGCCGCCGGCGGCGCAAGGTGTTCACCACCATCGCCGATCCGGACGCGACGCGGGCACCCGACCTGGTGAACCGCCAGTTCACCGCGGACCGGCCCGACGCGTTGTGGGTGACGGACTTGACCTACGTTCCGACCCGGTCGGGAATGGCCTATGTGTGTTTCATCGTCGACGCGTTCTCCCGTCGGATCGTGGGGTGGCGGGTCGCGTCGAACATGCGCACCGAGATGGTTCTCGACGCCTTGGAGATGGCGAGGCGCTCCCGGGGCGGCCGCCGCCTCGTCGGGTTGGTCGCGCATTCCGATGCCGGGTCGCAGTTCACGTCGGTTCGGTTCACCGAACGTCTCGACGAGATCGGCGCGCGTCCCTCGATCGGGACCGTCGCCGACAGCTACGACGCGCTGGCCGAGACCACCAACGGGCTCTACATGGCCGAGTGCGTCCGAGGCCCGGATGCTCCGGCGGTGTGGGACGACGTCGACCAGCTCGAGCTCGAGACCCTCGCGTGGGTGCACTGGTTCAACGAGCAGCGCCTCCACGGCCACTGCGACGACGTGCCGCCCGCAGAGTTCGAAGCAGCGTTCTACGCTGCCCAACAGACCGACCCCACCGGGGTTGGAATCCAATAGAAACAGCCTCCATCAGACCCAGGGCGGTTCACCCGGGGACCCTCAGCCCGCTACCGCACCCCGCTCAGATCCGAAGAGCCCTCAAGCGCAAGCAAGACGCCATCACCGCCGAACTGGTCCAAGCCGAGCAAGCGATCCGGGAGGCGTCCATCGAGGCCGACGTCATCCGCCGGAATCTGGCCCTGGCCCTGCGGCTCGTGTCAGATGCCCACTGGGCCTACCAGCAGGCTGGGCCACAAGCCCGCCGGCACTGGAACCAGGCTCTGTTCGACCGCATCGCGGTCGACTACCAAGAACCCGTCTACACCCGGCTTGCAGACCCTTTTGCCCAGATGGTCGAAGCTGAACTCCTGCGCCGACTGGACCGTGAAACAGAGAACCCCGACCGCCTTAACAGGGGCCGGGGTTTGAAAGAGCACTACTTGGCGGAAGGTGTGGGATTCGAACCCACGGTGACCCGGAGGCCACAACGGCTTTCGAGGCCGTCCCATTCGTCCGCTCTGGCAACCTTCCGGGGTCGATGCTAGCGGGACACCCCGATCCGACCGAAGTCGGTACCTGTGGCACCATGGCGGGGTGACCGGGCAGTTCCTCTTCTCCCGGACGTTCACGCTCGCCGGTGGTCCCGTGCGCCCCGTCGAGTGGGCGCTCGCGATGATGGAGAAGGCCAACGAGGCCGGCGACTGGGACGTCACGCTCTGGACGGGCAGCTTCGGCTTCCCCGGCGGCACCGTGGCGTGGAACACCTTCGTCGACTCCCGGGCCCACCTCACCGAGCAGATCGGCAAGGTGGCCGGTCACCAGGGCTTCCTCCAGGCCGCGGAGATCGGCCAGGAGTTCGCCACCGCACCCTTCGAGGACAGCCTCCGGGCGGTGGTGCACCTCACGTCGCCCGAAGCCGTCGCCCGTCCACCCATCGGCGCCGTGGTCGAGCTCGTCACGGCCCTCCCCGCACCCGGCCAGATCCAGACCGTGCGGGCCTGGGGGGTCGAGGTCGCCGAGCTCTACGCCGCCATCACCGGCGCCCCCGTCACGTTCCTCACCGACGCCTACGGCCCCCTGGGACAGGTCACCTGGCGAGCGGTGCACGCCGACCCTGCCGCCGTCGATGCAGCGGCGGACGCCAGGGACGCCCACCGCGACTACCAGGACGCCATCGACGACGCCGCCAAGATGTTCCTGCCGGCCAGCATCATCCGCACCGCGATGGTGCGGGTCGGCTGATCAGCCCCGGCGCTCGGCGAAGAAGGTGGTGAGCAGGGCGGCGGCCTCGTCGGCGCGCACGCCGGCGGTGATGGGCACCTCGTGGTTGAGGCGGGGGTCGGCGCAGAGGTTGTAGAGCGAGCCGGTCGCGCCCGCCTTCAGGTCGGGGGCACCGAACACGAGGCGACCGAGCCGGGCGGAGACGGCGGCGCCGGCGCACATGGCGCACGGCTCGAGGCTGACCACGAGGGTGGCGTCGTCGAGGCGCCAGCGACCGAGGGCCGCGGCGGCGTCGCGGAGCGCCAGCACCTCCGCGTGGGCCGTGGGATCCGCGGCCGCCTCCCGCTCGTTGTGGCGCCGCGCCACGACCTCGCCATCGACGAGCACCACGGCTCCGACAGGGACATCGCCATGCGCCGGCGCAGCGTGGGCCTCCTCCAGGGCGAGGCCCATCGCCTCGTGGTCGTCCATCGGGCCGAACCTAACCCGGACGCGCCGAGCGGGGCGGCCGGGGCCGCCCCGCTCGGGACCGCACGTCGCAGATGTTCAGCGGGCGAAGCTGGCACCCTCCAGCGAGAGGAAGCACTGGGCATCGCTGAACTCAATCTCTGCCTCGACCTCGGTGGTGCCATCGGGCTCGATGATGAGGCGCCCGTTGGCGGCGCCGCACAGGTCCACCTGGATGTAGACGAGCTTCGTCGGCCGCAGTCCCACCGGGAGGATGAACAGCTCCGCGCTGGTTCCGTTGGCGATGGCACCGCTCAGCTGCACCGCGCCACCCACGAGCGTCGCCCGCGGCTTGCGGGTGTGGTACGGCTGGCCGGTCCACCCGTTGGTGAGGGTGAGCAGGCCCGCGCTCGGTGGGTTGAGCACGAAGTGCGCACCGTCGAGGGAGGTGAAGCACTGGGCGTCGGCGAAGCCGTCGTCGGTCTGCACGGTCACGGTGCCGCTCGGGGTGATGCGCAGGCGGCCGTCGGACGCCCCACAGAGGTCGACCGGGACGAACACGGTGGCGGCGGGCCGCATCCCCGCGGGCAGCACGAAGGGCCGATTGCTGGCCCCGGCGGTCGAGATGGCGCCGCTGAAATGGATGACGCCACCGATGTTGGCGACCCTGGCCGGTCGGGTGCTGGACGGACCGCCGACCCAGCCGTTGAGGAGGGTGAGGTCGGTCTGGCCGGCCGGGGCCAGCGTGAACGACGCACCCTCGAGGGAGGTGAAGCACTGCGCGTCGGAGAAGGGTCCTTCGCTGTCCACCTCCACCGTGCCGTTCGGGCGGATGAGCAGGCGGCCATTGGTGGCGCTGCACAGGGTGACCGGGATGAAGACCCGCTTCGACGGGCGCATGCCCGGCGGCAGCACGAACGCGACCGGGTCCGTTCCGGCCGTCTCGATCGCCCCCTTGAAGCGGACGACGCCGTTGGACACCGACACCTTGGCCGCGTTCGACCCGCTGCCGTAGTTGCTCCAACCGTTGAGGAGGGCCAGCGTCGTGAAGGCCTCCGCGTCGGCGGCCTCCTGGCGGGGCGCGGCCGTGGCCGTGGAGGAGGTCGAGCCGGCGATGCCGGCCACCAGTGCGAGGGCGACGACGAGTCGGAGTAGGCGTCGTCGGTGGGCAGGTCGGAGCATGGAGCGTGGTCTCTTTCGTGGGGTCCGGTGCCGAGGCGCCGGAGGGTCGGGTCGTCGCCTCGGACGGGCGTCGCCCGTGCAGTCTCCCGTCTTCCCGCCCGGCGGTCCTGAGTAGTCGCTACTCAATCTGGAAGGCCGACGGCCACGCGCTCCCCGTCGCGGGCGGCGGTCTCCGTGCCCCAGCGCACGTCGACGAGGTGCAGTATCGTGACAGGTCAATCACTGTTCGCTAGTTCGACATCGCTTGTGGGGGTTCATGGCGGGGGTGGCGCTGCGACGCCGGATGGGACGGGCTGCGTCGTCGGCCCGGCGGGCCGCGCTCCGGGCGCCCTGCCTGGCGCCCTACGCCAACCTGTACCTCGGCCCGCAGGGCGAGGTCCGCGCCTGTTGCGCCAACTCGAACTACCTCGGCAACATCCGGGTCCAACGCCTCACCGAGATCTGGGACGGGGTGCAGCAACGGGAGCTGCGGCGCCGGCTCCGGGAGGGTGATTTCTCCCACGGTTGCAGCTACTGCGCCTGGGAGAAGGACCAGGGCATCGCGATGTACGCCCGGGTGTACGACACGCTGCGGGTGCGGTCGGCGGCGCCGCCCTTCCCGACCCGCATCGAGTTCGCCCTCACCAATGCGTGCAACCTCCAGTGCACGATGTGCAACGGCGAGAACTCGTCGGCCATCCGCATCCACCGCGAGGGGCGTCGTCCCTCGCCGCCCGCCTACGGCGACGAGTTCTTCGACGATCTGGCGACCTTCATCCCCCACCTCGACGGGGCGAGCTTCGTCGGGGGCGAGCCGTTTCTCGGGGCGGAGAACTTCCGCGCGTGGGACCTCTTCGCCGAGCACAACCCGGGGGCCGAGATCGGGATCACCACGAACGGCACGCAGTGGAGCAAGCGGGTCGAGCAGGTGCTGGAGACGCTCGCTCCCGGCGTCACCGTGTCGATCGACGGCATGACGAAGGGGACCTTCGAGTCCATCCGTCAGGGCGCGGATTTCGAGACGGTGCTGACCAACCTCGACCGGTTCGTCGAGTACGGGCGCCGCAGCGGCAAGCGGGTCAACATCTCGCACTGCCTCATGCCCGACAACTACGAGGAGTTCGGCGACCTGCTCCTGCACGCCGAGGAGCGCGACGTCCACGTCCACGTCGCCGTGGTCACGACCCCGGCCTCGCAGTCCCTCGAGCGGCTGTCGCGCGACCAGCTCCACGTCGTGGCCGCCTCGCTCGACGAGCAGGCCCGGCGGGTGCTGCCGCGGCTGGGGGCCCACAACGCCGGGGTGCTCGAGGCGCAGATCCGGCGGATCGAGGTGGCACTGGCGGCCGACGGGTCGGTCGCTCCGGCCCCAGAGATCGATGCGGAGACCATCGTCGGGTTCCCTCGTCGGCGTGAAGGCGGTGAACACGGCGCTGACGAGCAGGTGGCGGTGGCGGCGGACGGGAGTCAGATCGACGGCGTCGTCGGCACGCTCGAGGTGGGCGCCAACGACATCGTGCTCGACTGCTCGCCGGCGCTCGCCGCCTGGCTCGAGATCGAGCCTGCGGAGCTGATCGGCGTGCACCTCGGTCACCTCGACTCGGCGGTCCACCGCCGGTTCGGCGCCTTGAGCGGCGACCGGCGACGCACGATCGAGACCGACGTCGTGGAGCGCACCTTCCGGGCCGGGGACACCGCGGTGCGGTCGGTGGCGGTGCCCCTGCGGGACGAAGCGGGCTGGATCCGTCACGTCACCGTCACCGTGAGCGAGACCCTGCCTCCCTGAGGTGAGCGGCCGCCCCCGGTGCGCGGTCAGGCCGCCGGCGGGCGCCACCCGGGGTCGCGGCCGGTGAAGGCGATCAGCTGGTCCTGGGGGGAGGCGTCCGGGGCGACGTCGACCTTCGGGCCGTAGTGGCCGCTGCTGCGGAGCATCTCGTCCATCGGCTGCATCCCGACGAGCATCTCGCGGGCGATGGTGGCGTCGAGGCGGACGTCGTCGCCGGCGCCGACGGCGGTGGCGAGGTCCCAGGTGTGGACGAGGACGTCGCCGGTCACGAGCATGTCGATGGCGGCCTCGACGGTCATCTCGCCGGGAGGGCCGGCGTCGAAGGTGCGGGCCGCGACCTCCGCGTCGTCGAGCGCGCCCTGGAGTGCGCCGGCGAACGCGTCCCACGCTGGGGCGAGGGCGTCGTCACCCGCGGCCTCGTCCGGCGGCGCCGGCAGGTCGAGCCCGCTGCGCCCCAGCACGCTGGGCACCCAGGACAGGAGGTGGACGACCACGTCCCGGGCCACCCAGCCCTCGCAGGGGGCGGGGCGGCCCCAAGAGTCGCCGGGCACCGAGTGCACGAGGTCGCCGAACGCGCCGGCCACCCGCCGGAAGCGCTCGGCGGGCGTGTCGGCGACGGCGACCAGGTCGTCGAGGCGGTCGAAGGTCTGCTGCATCCCGCCCTCCATCCCGCTGTCGACGTGACCGTCCCGGTTGGCCTTCGACGAGTGCTGCACGAGGGTGGTGAGGGTGGTGACCCCGTCGGCCTCGGTGAGGGTCATGGTGTTGAGCGACGCAGCGTCGGGGTAGCCCTCGAACACCTCGGTGCTGACGATGCGCTCACCGGGGTCGATGGCCTGGTACTCGCCGTGCCAGGCCAGTTCCTCGCCGTCGGCCTCCCCGCCGACCATGCGGCAGACGTAGCGCCAGGCGCCGCCGGGGCGGAGGTCGACCTCGCAGGCGACGAGGGGGCAGTACCCGGGGCCCCACCAGCGCAGCAGGTGGCGAGGGGTGGTGAGCAGCTCCCACACGAGGCTGCGGGGTGCCTCGAAGGAGCGGGTGATGAGGATCTCGGTGTCGGACGGGAGCTCGACGGTGGCCGAGCCGTGGCGGGTGGCCATCAGCGGTCTCCTTCAGGTTCGTCGTGGTCGTGGTGGTCGTCTGGTGCGGGGTGCTGGAGGTCGTCGAGGTAGGTGTCGAGGCGGTCGTAGCGCTCGTTCACGTCGGCGGTGAGGCGGTCGAGCCAGCTCATCAGGGGCGCCAGGGCATCCCGGTCGAGCCGGTAGATGCGGGCCCGGCCGTCGGGCCGGCACTGGACGGCGCCCGCCTCCCGCAGCACGCCGAGGTGCTTCGACACGTGCGGCTGGGGTCGGTCGAGCAGGGCCACCAGTTCGCTGACCGTGGCCTCCCGGGTGGCGAGCGCCTCGAGGATGCGCCGGCGGGAGGGGTCGCCGATCGCGCTGAACACGTCGGTCGCCACCGCGTTGGGAGCCATGGCGACGACTATCGCATACTGATATCGGTATGTAAAGTTCTTACATCACTATCGGCCGGGTGAGCATCGAGCAAGGTCACCCGAGACGATCAGGACCTCGCGCTGGCCTGGCTGCGCCAGCACGACGAGCGGGAGTACTCGTTCGTCGACGCCAGGAGCTTCGCGGTCATGCGCCGCCGGCGCCTCCGGGACGCCTTCGCCTTCGTCGAGCTCCGCCCCTGAGCGGGGTCAGACCCGCACGACGGCGAGCCCGCGGATGTCCACGTAGTCGTCGTCCTGGGTCACGACGGGGACCCCCAGGGCGAGTGCGGTCGCCGCGATCCACGAATCGTTGACCGGCATGCGCTGCTTGCTGTCGCGGAGGAGGAGGCGCAGCCTCGCCCACGACTCCGCCACCCGATCGTCGATCGGCACGGGATCGAGGGCCAGGGCCTCGGTCAGTGTGTCGAGGCGCCGGCTGCGGGTCTCGATGTCGCCCGCGGCGAGCACGCCGGCGCGGAGCTCGCCGATGGTGACGACCGAGACCCCGAGCTCGTCGGGCAGGGCGGCGTGGTCCAACGGGCGCCCCGACTCCCGGGCGATGAAGACCGAGGTGTCGGCTAGCCCCCTGCTCACAGCGGTGGGAGGTCGTCCGTGGTCTCGGGCGCCAGCTCCCGGAGCTCGGCTGCGAGTGCCGGGTCGGCCTGACGAGGGACGAACCGACGAACGAATTCGTCGCGGGACAGCCATTGTGGACGCCGGGCGATCGGCTCGAGGACGGCCACTGCTCGGCCGTCGACGGTGATGGTCACGGACTCGCCGGCCTCGACGCGGTCGAGCAGTCCGCGCGTGTTGTTGCGCAGCTCCCGGGAGGCGACCTCGGACATGCGACGACCGTAGCACATATGCGACGCACCGACGAGGTCCGGTCAGAGCGTTCAGCGGAACGCCGTGACCCGGGCGCGGACGGTGTCGCCGGCGACGGGGTTGGCCACGGAGCGGGCGGTCACGTCGACCCTGTGGCGCGCGCCGGTGGGCACGCCGGGGTCGGCGGTGATCTTCACCTGGAGCACTGCGGCGGCGCCCGGCTCGAGCGGGCCGGTGGTGAACGTGGCCGCCTCGACCTGGCTCGTGACGTCGACGCCGAGGTGCTTGTACTGCACCGTGTAGCCCGGTCGGCCGGCGTCACGGCCGGCCACCGTCAGCGAGTCGACGGCGGTGCGGTCGTTCTGCAGGCGCACGAGGAACGACCGGCTCCCCCCGGCGGCGATCGGACTCGCTGCCTTCTGCGCCTGGGTCGGGTTCACGGCGTAGACGTCGTCGCCCACGAAGCGCCGGGTGGCGGCGGTGGCGATGGCTGCGTCCGACCGGGGCGCCGGATCGCACGTCGTCAGCACCGAAAGCTCGTTGCGAACGCCCAAGGAGTCGAGGTCGTCGCTCACCGCGATAACGCGCCCGTCCACCGAAAGGTCCTCGACGCGGGGCGACTCGTGCGCGGTCGATGTCAGCGGGGTGACGGTGCCGCGGGCCACGTCGTGGGAGAAGAGCTCGATGTCTCCGGTCGGGTTGGTGCCGACGAGGTCGGCGGAGGTCCGCATGATCACGTGGGTGGCGTCGTCGGAGAGGGTGCCCGTGGGCCCGATGGACGACCGCAGGACGGTCGATCCGGTGTCGAGGTCGTGGACGTACGTGGTGTAGCGGTGCTGCGGGTTCAGCCCCTCGACATCCTCCAAGGAGTCGTAGGTGAATCGATGGCCGTCGGCGAGGAGGTGCGGGTTCCACGAGCCACGCACGCCCTCGGTGACCTGGCGAAGGTGGTTGCCGGGGGCTGAGGGGTCGAAGAGGAACACCTGGTCCTCGTGCAGGCTGTTTTGCCCGGTCAGGTCGTCCCTCGAGACGAACAGGAGGCGGTGCCGGTCCGGGAAGACCGACACCGATCCCGCACCCCACGAGTCGATCACCAGCTCACCGGGGCTGGTCCCGTCGCTGAGGAAGATCCCCCCGTCCCCGGTGACGAAGTCGGCGCCTGCGAAAGCCACCTGGGTGCCGTCCGGGGTGACTCGAAGCCCGCCGTAGTTGCCGTTGTAGCCGTCGGTCAGTGCCGAGGTGAGGCCCGTCGCACGATCGTGGGCGAGGACCTGGCTCACCGTCACGGTTCCGCCGCGGGTGCTGAACGAGTAGCCGCGGCTGAACACGACTCGTCTGCCGCCGTTGGACACCGCCACCGACTGGACCGAGCGGTCCGACGGCGAGGGGACCTGGGTCAGGGCCGCCGTGGCGATGTCGTAGACGAACACCTCCTGGCTCCCGTCCGGGTTCGCCCCGGTGAGGTCGTGGTCGGAGATGAAGGCGACCACCGATCCGTCTGCGGCCACGTCGACGCCCCCTCGGTCGTACCACCCGGACACCGCTGGTGCGACGGGTGTGCTCGTGCACTGGTCGAGCGTCGGTGTGTCGCCGGCCGCCGCCGGGACCTCCACCAAGGCGGCCGCCAGCGCCGCCAGGGCGATCCCGCTCACGAGACCGCGCAACATCGGAGAACCCCTCCCGGTTCGCGTCACCGAGCGACTCGGCGAGATCGACGTCCGGACGATTCCACGATCACTCCCACCAGACGGGTGGGGGCAGTGGGCCCGCCCACGACGCCCAGGCCGAGGGATCGCCGGCGAGCCCGTGTAGTGCCGTGATCGCGGCCAGCCGGGTGATCGGCGCCGCCCCGCCGGCTGTGAGCTCGGGGAACGACGGTCCGAGCATGGTCTGGAGCATCGCCGCCAGGGCTTCGTGGGTGACGGTCTCTTGGGGGCGGAGGTTGCCGTCTGGATCCGGCCCGACGATCCCGGCCGCCGTGGCCCACCGCACCGAGGTGTGGCCATCCTCGTCGAGGTCGTAGGGGAGGTCGGCGTAGGCGGCCGGCCTCGTTTCGGCGGGTCGGCCGGCGAGGACCCAGAGCGCCCGCACGGCGGCGAGGCGGCTCAGCTCGGTCTCGGGGTCCAGGTACTCCTCGCAGATGGCGGTGCGGGGGCCGCCGACGCACTGGAGGCGGGCCTCGACGAGTCCGTAGAAGCGGGCCCAGTCGGCGGCCTCGATGTCGGGCTCGGCGGGCACGTCCTCGTAACCGGCGGCGGGCCAGCCGCCAGGCTCATGGCGCACGACGCTGCCCCATCGCGGGCGGGTGGCCCACAGGCTGCCGTCCGAGCCGACTGTGATGGCACCGAGGTCGGCGCCGCTGCCGAAGGTCGTGGTCCGCAGCGCCATCGTGATCCGGACGATCGTGCCGCCGGTGCGACTCACCCACATCGCCTGGTCGGGACCGGCCGCGACGTCGACGGGTCGTGCGCCGTCATCCGGGGGTAGAGCGACCTCGCTGTAGCTGCCGTCGAGGGCCAACCTCCCGATCCGCCTCGTCCCGCGTGACGGCAACCAGAGGGCGCCGTCCGGACCGGTCGCGATGCCGGTGTCGAGCGTTGCCCCGGGCGCGGGCGGAGGGATCGGCGTGGGCAGCGTCGTGATGGTGCCGGTCTCGACGTCGATGCGCCCCACCCGTTGGTTGCCGGACGAGCGGAACCACGGCGCGCCGTCCGGGCCGATGGTGATGCCGGTGGGCCGGTCGACCTCCGGGTTCCTGAGGGTCTCGATGGTGCCGGTGGCGGGGTCCAAACGGCCGATCCGATTGTTGTTCCTGCTCGTGAACCACACGTCGCCGTCGGGGCCCGTGACCAGGTCGGTCGGGCGGTCCACCTTGCCGGCGGGATCGGCGATGGTGGTGATGGCGCCGGTGGTCGGATCGATGCGGCCGATGCGGTCGTTGCGCGCGCTGGCGAACCACATGGAGCCGTCGGGCCCCGCGGTGATGCCCTGCGGGGCATCCACCTCGTGCTCGGCGTCCGCGTACATCGTGTACCGGCCGCTCGGCGAGATCCGCCCGATGCGGTCGTCGCCGCCGCTGGTGATCCAGACCGCGGCGCGGGGGCCGGCGGCGACGCCGACGGGGCCGTTCGGCGAGTTGTCGTCATCGACGATGGCGGTGGCCGTACCTCGGGCATCGACGCGGCCGAGCGCCGCGGTGCCCGGCCGGACGTACCACACGCTCCCGTCGGGGGCGGCTGCGAGGCGGCCCACGTCGCCGGCGCCGGCCAGGGGCGTGGTCACGGAGACGCTGCCGGTGCCCATGTCGAGGTGTCCGAGGCGAGGGTCTCCGGGATACTGGCAGTACACCGTCGGGACCGCACAGGTCTCGTCGCCGCCTGCGCTGTACCACAGGCGCCCGAGCGACCGGACGATCGACACCGGGTTCGGGAAGCCGGCATCTCGAAAGGCCAGGGTGCCGGTGGCAGGGTCGAGCCGTCCGATCCGCCCCCGACCCGGGACGGTGAACCACAACGCGCCCCGGGCCCAGACGAGATCGCCGGCGGGAGACGCCCCGATCCGGAAGTACCGGAAGGTCCGGGTCGTTGGATCGAGCCGGCCGATGGCCGGCGTCTGCCCTCGGCCGGGCGTCGTGGTGAACCACACCCCACCGTCGCCGCCGCGGGTGAGCTCGAGCGGGGCGGCCCGTCCCGCGGGCGTGGCGACGGGCTGCGTCGCACCGGTGCGGGGATCGATGCGGATGATGGAGCGGGGCGCCCTCGACACCCAGACCCCCTGATCCGAACCGGTGACGAGGTCGATCAGGATCCCGTCCAGGCTCGGGGCGACCTCATCGACCTGCCCGTCGGGTGCCACCCTCCACACGGCGTTGATGGTCGAGCCGAACCAGCTGCTGAAGCCGACGAGCCCCCACACCTGGCCGTCGGGGCCGGCCGTCACCCGCTCCAGCGACCGGAGGGCGAACGCCGTCTGGGGGAGCCTCGTGTTGGTCACCGTCCCGCCGAGCGACACCCGGGAGACGCTGTCGTCGTAGGTGGCCACCCAGATGTTCCCGTCCGGTCCCGAAGTCAGGTCGCGCGGCGGCCCCATGTGCCCGCCGGGGTGCGACACGACGGTGTGGTCGCCGGGATCGGCCGCGGCCGGCGACGGTACGGCCAGGAAGGCCACCGCCACGGCGACCGCGAGGACGGCAATGAGGGCAGGCGTGATCGTCGTCACGACCATCCCGCCGGTGGCCCGTCGTCCCCGCATGGCCCCTCCCCGGCGCGTCCGCCGTGAACGCGCTGCGACCTCGTCGGCCGGCTTGGCGGAGGGGGTGGGATTCGAACCCACGGTGAGTTTCCCCACACACGCTTTCCAAGCGTGCCGATTCGGCCGCTCTCGCACCCCTCCCGGAATGCTGGTCCTGCTGGTGGAACGTGCTCGCCCCCCGAGTGTGACGGCCAGGCGATCTGCGGCACACGGCGAGATCCGCTGAGAGCTGCTGCCTTCCGGCCCTGACCCGGTTCACGGGTCGCCATTGCACAGGACCCGGCCGCCACACTCGAAGGGCGAGCGGGGACAGGATAGCGGTTCGCCCCGACGTCCGGGTCCGCCGGACGCCAGCCGATCCGCGGATCGGTAGAGTCGGCGCGATGGCCCACCAAGCGCTCTACCGCCGCTACCGCCCGCAGCGGTTCAGCGAGGTCCGGGGCCAGGAAGCGGTCGTCCGGGCGCTCCGCAACGCCGTCGCGGAGGACCGCGTCAGCCACGCCTACCTCTTCAGCGGGCCCCGGGGGACGGGCAAGACGTCGACCGCCCGCATCCTGGCCAAGGCCCTCAACTGCACGAACGTCACCGACGGCGAGCCCTGCGGCGAGTGCGACTCGTGCCTCGCCATCGAGGCGGGCACGTCGATGGACGTCCACGAGCTCGACGCCGCCTCCAACAACGGCGTCGACGCCGTGCGCGACCTCATCAACCGGGCCGCCATCGGCACGCCGGGTCGGACCAAGGTGTACATCCTCGACGAGGTCCACATGCTCTCGACGGCGGCGTCCAACGCCCTGTTGAAGACTCTCGAGGAGCCGCCGGGCCACGTGGTGTTCATCCTCGCCACGACGGACCCGCAGAAGGTGCTGCCCACCATCAAGAGCCGCACCCAGCACCTGCCCTTCGGGCTGCTCGACGCCGACGAGCTGGCCGAGCACCTCACGTGGGTGGTGGGCGACGCCGGCCTCGACGTCACCGACGAGGCCCTCCAGCAGGTCCTGCGAGAGGGTGCCGGATCGGCGCGCGACACGCTGTCGGCCCTCGACCGGGTGGCCGCAGGTGGCGGCGTGGCGGAGGGCATGGAATCGGTCGACGCCCTCGTCGACGCCCTGGCCGAACGGGACACCGGCGCCGCCCTGCTCGGCATCGCCGCCGACGTGCGCCGTGGGCGCGACCCCCGCCTGGTGGGCGAGGGCCTCCTGGGCCGCTTGCGCGACGTGTTCCTCGCCTCGATGGGAGCCGACCTCGGCCATCTGCCCGACGGCGACCGAGCGGTGGTCGACGGCTACGCCAAGCGCATGGGCGCGCCGGCGGTCACCCGAGCCCTCGAGGTGCTGGGCGAGGCGCTGGTCGAGATGCGCCAGGCCCCCGATCCCCGCATCCCCCTCGAAGTCGCCCTGGTGCGCCTCACCCGGGTCGACACCGACACCTCGGTGGCCGCGCTGGCCGAGCGCCTCGACCGCCTCGAGCGCGGCGGCGTGGTGGCGGCGGCTCCCGCGGCGGCGCCGGCCCCTGCCGCTGCCCCGGCTCCGGACGCCACGGACAGTGCGGCGCCACGCTCCTCGGCGCCGGCCGCCTCCTCTCCCCCTGCCCCTGTCCCTGCCCCCGAGCCCGAGTCCTCCGACGCACCGGCCGTGGGCGCCGCGGGCGCGGCACCCGCCGACGCCGCCCGCGAGATCCTCCGCCGCGCCGAGCGCTCGGCGGGGGTGGGCAGCGCGCCCCGCCAGCAGAGCGCCCCCGCTCCCGCCCCGCCCCCTCCGGCGCCCGCTCCCGCCGCCGCGGCACCGGCGTCGTCCGCGCCGACGGGCCCGTCGGCCTCGCGCCCCGCCCTCGGCGCCCGCAACCGCACGGCCCCCGAAGCGGCGCCGGCCACGCCGCCCGCGGCGTCCGACGCCGAGCCGGCCACCACCCCCGCGGCGCCGGCCCCCGCACCGTCCGCCCCGGCACCCGCCGCCGACGGCGCCCCGGACCTCGCCGCCATCGTGGCGGTCTGGGAGGACGGCCTGCTGCCCAAGCTCGCCCCCGCGGCCAAGGCCCGCTTCCGCGGCGGCCGCTTCGCCGGTGTCGAGGGCGGCACCGCCGTCTTCGCCCTGCCCAACGACATGCACCGCCAGCGCTGCGACGAGTACCGGCCCGACGTCGAGGCCGTCCTCGCCGCCCACTTCGGCCAGCCGGTGGCGCTGCGCCTCATCGTCGACGCCGACGTGGTCGAGGCCGCGCTGGCCGCCGGGCCCGCCGGCGCCGGCGCACCCGCCGGCGCCCCGCCCCATGGCGCCGCCGCGGTCGACGACGGGCCCGAGGACGAGGAGTCCATCGACCCCGCCGAGCTGGTCGACGCCACCGGCGAGGACCAGAGCGCGGTGGAGAAGCTCGCCGAGGCCTTCGGCGCCGTGGAAGTCATCGAGGAGGAACCCTCGTGATCGAGAGGCTGCGCCGCGGAGCGGTGCAGCGCAACACACGATGGTCGGATCCCGAAGGGGCGCCGACGGAGGAGGCGCAAGCGATATGAGCGACGACCCGCAGGTCCCGGCCGTGCCCGACGGGGTGTCCGGCCCCGACGAGGATGCCGGCGGTCTCGGCATCCCCGGTCTCAGCGGGATGCCCGACCTCGGGGGCCTCTTCGAGCAGGCCGCCCGCATGCAGGAGCAGATGATGGCGGCGCAGCAGGCGCTCGAGGCCACCGTCATCGAGGGCCAGTCCGGCGGCGGCGCCGTGAAGATCACCGTGACCGGGGCCATGGAGTTCGAGGACGTCCGCATCGCGCCGGGCGTCATCGACCCCGACGACCCCGAGATGTTGGCCGACCTCGTCCTCGCCGCCCTGCGCGACGTCACGTCCCAGGTGCAGGACCTCCAGCGCGGCTCGATCGGCGGCCTCGACCTGGGCGACGTGAACCTCGGGGGCCTGGGTGGCCTCGGGGGCGCCCTCGGGGAGACCTGAGTGGCGGGTGTCTACGCCGGCCCGGTCCAGGACCTCATCGACGAGCTCGGACGCCTGCCCGGCGTGGGGCCGAAGTCGGCCCAGCGCATCGCGTTCCACCTGCTGAAGCTGCCCAAGCAGGACGCCCTGCGGCTGGCCCGGGTCATCGTCGAGGCCAAGGAGCGGGTGGCGTTCTGCGACACCTGCTTCAACATCGCCGAGGGCACCGAGTGCGGCATCTGCGCCGACCCCCGGCGCGACGCCGCCGTCCTGTGCGTGGTGGAGGAGCCCCGAGACCTCGTGGCCGTCGAGCGCACCGGCGAGTTCAAGGGCCGCTACCACGTCCTCCAGGGCGCCATCAGCCCCATCGAGGGCATCGGCCCCGACCAGCTGCGGGTGCAGGAGCTCCTGGCCCGCCTCGGCGACGGGGTGGTGAAGGAGGTCATCCTCTGCACCAACCCGAACATCGAGGGCGAGGCCACCGCCATGTACCTGAGCCGCCTGCTCACCCCGCTCGGCCTCGACGTCACCCGCATCGCCCGCGGCCTGCCCATGGGCGGCGACCTGGAGTACGCCGACGAGCTCACCCTCGGCCAGGCCCTCGAAGGCCGCCGGGCGCTCTAGCGACCCAAAACGAAAAAAGGACTGAGACGCCGCCCCGGTGAGCGGGGCGCGGGCGGACTTGACCCGCTCACCGGAGACGGCACCTCAGCGATTCGCAACCGAGCCGAAGGGGGGAGGGTGCTCCTCTGGACGTCGTTGTCCTCGGGTGCGTGGCTCGATCTCGAACGTTGCGGTCACATTACGATTATTGCGAACCCGCGTCAAGTGTTACGGCCAAGAAATCTGCCCCGAAACGACCGATCAGTGGACGTGGGGGGTGGCGAGGGGTCGTTCGGGTGGGGTGGCGGGGGAGGTGGCCTCGGCCTGGGACTCCGACAGCGCCGGCTTGGCGGTGGTCTTCACCCAGTCCCGGATGAGGGTGTCGAGCTGCTGGCCGGAGACCTGCTCGGCCAGCGTCGTGAAGTTGCGGGTGGTCACCCGCACGCTGTTCGGCTGCGCCGCCCACTGCTCGATGAGGGTGAAGAAGTCGGCGTCGCCGATCTCGAGGCGCAGGGCGTGCAGCGCCATGGCCCCTCGGTAGTAGACCGGGCTGGCGAACAGGTTGGCGGGCCCCGGGTCGCCGATGTTCAGCCGCCAGAAGCCGTTGCCGGCGGGGATGGCGTAGAAGCTGTCGAAGATCTCCTGCACCGTCGGGCCGCCGTCGTGCTCCGCCCAGAGCCACTCGGCGTAGGTGGCGAAACCCTCGTTCAGCCAGATGTGCTTCCACATCGGCAGCGCCCGCTTGTCGCCGTACCACTGGTGGGCGAGCTCGTGGGCGACGACCGACTCGCCCTCGTCGGCGGAGGCGAAGAACTCGGGGGCGTAGATCGGCCGGGTCTGGTTCTCCAGGGCGAAGCCGAGGTCGCGCAGGTCATCGACGATGGCGCCGCTGTCGGCGAAGGGGTAGTCGCCGAAGTTGCCGGCCAGGAACGAGACGATCTCGGGCTGGCGGTCGAGGACGCCCTGGGCCACCTCGCCGAACGACGGCGGGCCTTCGGCCTCGGTGATCACCACCCAGTCGTTCTCGTTGGCGCCGCTGCTCTGCGGGGCGCCGGGGACGGTCCACCCGTCCATGGCGTCGCCGTCGGCCTCGAAGGAGGTCGTGCCCTCGCCGGTCGACACCTCGATGTCGTCGACGGCCACGCCCCGCGTCTGGACGGAGTCGTCGCTGGCGTAGGAGATGGCGACCTGGGCGGTCGTGCCGGCGAAGGCGCCGAGGTCGACGGACCACTGCTCCCAGCCGTCGGAGTGGCCGCTGACCGCGTGCCAGTCACCCGTGGTGCCCGACGGTGCACAGCCACCGTCGCCCGAGTCGGTCTGGTAGTGGGTGAGGAAGGGGTGCAGGCCGAGCCAGTACGGGCACGACGAGCCGGTGTCCTGGTCGGTGTGGCCGTTGCCGTCGGGCAACGTCGTCCAGTCGCGCTGGCCCACGTGGCGAGCCTCGACGAAGACGTGGTCCCAGCTCGACTCGGTGTCCCGGTCGATCCAGAAGGTCATGGTGGCGCCTTCCGCGGGCACCGCGATGTTGCGGCGCAGGCGCTTGAAGCTGTCCTGGGCCGCCTGGGAGAAGGCGAACTGCGTGCCGGTGTGGGGGGCGATGCCGGCGGAGATGTCGGGGTCGAGCGCGTCGACGTAGTCGACGCCGTCGGGGCGGCCGCCGGCGTCGTGGTACTCGTCGAGCACGAACTCGCCCACGTTGACGGTGGCGAGGTAGGTGGCCATGGGCGCCGGCGCCGACCACACCCAGCGGGTCTCGCCGGCCGCGGTGTCGTGGCTCACGAGCGCGCCGTTGGCCACCGCCTCGAGGCCCTCGGGCACGGTCATGGCGATGTCGAAGGCGGCCTTGTCGCGGGGATGGTCGTTGGCGGGGAACCAGGTGGAGGCCACGTGGGGCTGGCCCACGACGAGCACGCCGTCGTCGGTCGGGATCCAGCCGCTGCCCTCGTCGATGCCGCTCTGGGCGATCGGGACCCCGCTGTAGGTCACCACGGTCTGGAAGTGGGTGCGCACGGGGATGCCGGCGGCGGGCAGCACCCGCAGCTCGCCGTTGCTCCGGTTGAACGTCGCGGGTGTGCCGTCGACGGTGATCGACGAGATGTCGAGCCCGTCGAAGTCCAGGTTGAAGCGGGACAGGTTCTGGGTGGAGCGAGCGTCGATGGTGGCGACTCCCTCGAGCACGTCGGTGGCCGGGTCGTAGGCCAGCTCGAGCCCGTAGTGCGAGACGTCGTAGCCGCCGTTGCCGTCCTTCGGGAAGTACGGGTCGCCGATGCCGTTGGCGCCGGGGGCGAAACCGGCGGCCTCGGGCGCCGGTGCCTCCTGTGCCGCGGCCACGCCGAGGCTGCCCACCAGGAGCACCACCACCAGCGTCACGGTCGTGGTCACCTTCGTCGTGCTGCGTCGCATCCCTCACCTGTCCCTCGTCCGGGGCTCCGCCGGGCCGCCGCTGGTGGGCCCGACGCTACCGCGCCCCCGGGAAGGCGGGACATCGACGGTTCGATCGACGGGTCAGTTGACCATGGGGTTGGACGGATACAGCGCGTACCGGGCCAGGGGACCGGGCTGGCGGGCCAGCACGTCGCGCCACAGGCGGCTCGGGCGGCGCACGAAGGGGTCGGCCGGGAATGGGTCGACGACGAACCACGACCCCTCGTCGATCTCGGCCTCGAGCTGGCCACCGCCCCACCCCGCGTAGCCGGCGAAGCAGCGCACCTCGATCCCAGGGTGCACGACGTCGGGGTCGCCGTCGAGGTCGACCAGGCTGATGCCCGGCACCGCGGTCGGCGTCAGCACGGGATCGTCCGGGTCGGGCGTGTCGCCGGCCGCGAGGCAGATCACCGCGCTGGGTTGCACGGGGCCACCGAGGAACATGGCCCCCGGCGCCGCCGCTCGGGGCGCCCACCGGTCGAGGACCTCGCCGAGAGGCAGCTCACTCGGCCGGTTCAACACCAGGCCCAACGCACCGTCGGCGCCGTGCTCGACGAGGAGGACCACCGTCCGGTCGAAGTTCGGGTCGGTGAGCACAGGCGAGGCCACCAGCAGGCGCCCGCGCAGGGTGCGGAGCCCCAGATCGGCGTCGGCCGCCTCGTCCCACTCCTCCCGTTCCGACGCCATGGCCCCAAGTGTGGCCCCGTCGCGGCGGCGCCGCTCGTCGCTTCCCGGGGTCGTGTCCGAGACGCCTCAGGAGCGGAGGCCGTGGATGGGCCCGTCCGTGTCGCGGAGGCGGGGGACGACGCGCCCGGTCTGGCAGGCGATGATCTCGGCGCAGATGGCGACGGCGGTCTCCTCGGGCGTCCGGGCACCGAGGTCGAGGCCGATGGGGGCGAGCAGACGGGCCAGACCCTCGTCGGTGACGCCGGCCTCGCGCAGGCGCCGGGCCCGATCCTCGGTGGTGCGCCGTGATCCCATCGCCCCGAGGTAGCCGACGTCGGTGGTCAGGGCCGCCACGACGGCGGGGACGTCGAACTTGGCGTCGTGGGTCAGCACGCACACGGCGTCCCGGGGCCCGAGGTCGCCGCCGACCTCGGCGAGGTGGCGGTCAGGCCAGTCCACGATCACCTCGTCGGCCTCCGGGAAGCGGGCGCGCGTGGCGAAGGCCGGGCGGGCGTCGCAGACCGTGACCCGGAAGCCGAGGACCTTGGCCACGCGCGCCAGGGCGGCGCTGAAGTCGACCGCGCCGAAGATGATCAGCCGCGGCGGCGGGACGAAGGCCTCGTGGAAGACCCGGTGGGCGTCACCCTCGAGCCGGCCGCCGTCCCCGTAGCGCCGGACGCTCGTCGCGCCCGAGGTCACCGCGGCCGACGCATCGCGGCGAACGGCCCGCTCGAGCTGGTCGTCGGTCCACCCGGTGGCGGTCACCTGGAGGCCGTCGCCCTCCTCGGGCGCGACCACCAGCACCTTGGCGCCGGCCTGGTCGCCGTCGATGGCGGTCGCCAGCACGGCCGGGCGTCCGGCGGTGATGGCGGCGGCGAGCTGGTCGAACAAGGTGTCGGGCACGGCTACCAGTCGAACGGCTCGACGAAGAGGTGGATGGTGCCCCCGCAGGTGAGGCCCACCGCGAACGCCTCGTCGTCGGAGTAGCCGTAGGTCTCGATGCGCCGCTCGCCCGTCTCGAGCACCTCGAGCGCGGTGGCCACGACCGCCCCCTCCACACAACCGCCGGACACCGAGCCCGCCACCTCGCCGTCCTCGGACACCGCCATGGCGGCGCCGGCGGGGCGCGGGCTCGAGCCGTCGACGTCGACGACGCGCGCGATCGCGACGCGACGGCCCTGCCCGCGCCAGCGGCGCAGATCGTCGAGGATGTCGTTCACGGGCCCATCATGGCGGGCCGGGCGAACGGCGGGCGCAGGTGGCCGGGACTAGAGGGTCTTGACGATGATGCCGTCGCCCTGGCCGCCGCCGCCGCAGAGCGCGGCCGCGCCGACGCCGCCGCCGCGACGCTGGAGCTCGTTGAGCACGGTGAGCGCAACGCGGGTGCCGGACATGCCGACCGGGTGGCCGATGGCGATGGCGCCGCCGTTCACGTTGGTGACGTCGCCGGTGATGCCGAGGTCGGCCATGGACTGCACGCCGACGGCGGCGAAGGCCTCGTTCAGCTCGAACAGGTCGATGTCCGAGATGGCCATGTCGACCCGGGCGGCCGCGGCCTGGATGGCGCGTGCCGGCTGGCTGAGCAGCGACGGGTCGGGGCCGGCCACCTGGCCGTAGCTGACGATCTCGCCGAGCGGCGTGATGCCCAGCTCCTCGGCCTTGGCCTTCGAGGTGACGATCACCGCGGCGCCGCCGTCGGAGATCTGCGAGGCGTTGCCGGCGGTGATGTTGCCGGCCTTGTCGAACGCGGGGCGCAGGCCGCCGAGGGACTCGACGGTGGTGTCACCGCGGACGCCCTCGTCGGTGGTGACCACGACGGGGTCGCCCTTGCGCTGCGGCACCTCGACGGGAACGATCTCGTCGTCGAACTTGCCGTCCTTGGCGGCCCGGGCGGCCCGCTCGTGGGAGGCGGCGGCGAGCTCGTCCTGCGGGCCGCGCTCGAGGCCGGCGGACGCCGCGTACTTCTCGGTGCCGGCGCCCATGGCCACCTGGTCGAAGGCGCAGAAGAGGCCGTCGTACATCATCGAGTCGACGACGCTCTTGTCGCCGAGGCGGTAGCCCTGGCGGGCGCCGGGAAGGAGGTACGGGGCGTTGGTCATCGACTCCATACCGCCGGCCACGACGATGTCGGCCTCGCCGGACTGGACCATGAGGTCGGCGAGGTGGATCGCGTTGAGGCCCGAGAGGCACACCTTGTTGATGGTGGTGGCGGGCACCGACATCGGGATGCCGGCGTTCACCCCGGCCTGGCGGGCGGTGATCTGACCGGCGCCGGCCTGGAGCACGTGGCCCATGATCACGTAGTCGACCTGCTCGGGCGACAGGCCGGCCTTCTCGAGGGCGGCCTTGATGGCGAACCCGCCGAGGTCGGTGGCGGCGAACGACGCGAGTGCGCCCGAGAGCTTGCCGACGGGCGTGCGTGCCCCAGTGAGAATGACAGAACCAGCCATGGGTGGATTCCTCCCGGTGCCTCGTGCAGGCTTCGTGGTGGGCGCGAGTGTACGGGCCGGGTTCTCGCGAAAGAAACTGGCGGCGGGCCCGTCAGGCGGGGTCGGTGTCGCTGCGGTCGACCGCGCTCTGCACGGCGCGACCGATGGCGTTGCGCACGATGTCGGGCAGCGGGTCGGTGTCGACGGCCGGTGCCAGCGGCGCCTCGGGCGCGGCCACCCTCCCCTCGGCGGCGAGGGGCGTGGGGTCGGCGGAACGGTGGTCGCCGAACAGGTCGTCGAGGCGGCCGGTGGCCGGTGGGGCACCGGGCCAGCCCGGGGGCACGGGGGGCTCGGCGGCGGCGGGTGCATCCTCGGCGTCCTCGGTGAGATCGAGGACCACGTCGTCGCCGGCGCCAGTGAGGTCGACCCGGGGGGCGACCGGCGTCTCGGTCTCGGTCTCGGTCTCGGTCTGGGGCTCTGGCTCGAGGTCGGGAGCCGGGGCGGCTGGCGAGGGCTCGGGGAACTTGGCCAGGGTGGCGCCGAGGTCGCCGTGGGCCGCCACCAGGCGGGCGCGGAGCGCGGCCTCGGTGCCGGCGGCGAGATCCAGGCGGCGCTCGGCGTCGGCCAGGAGCTCCTCGCGGCGGGCCGTGGCCTCCGCGTCGGCGCGGGCGGACTCGGCTTCGAGCTCGGCCCGGCGGGCCAGGGCCTCGACCTCGGCATCTCGGAGGATGGCCGCGGCGCGCTGGTCGGCCTCGGCCAGCACGGCGTCGGCGGCGATGCGGGCCTCGGTGAGGCGGCGCTCGGCCTGCTCGAGGGCGAGTGCCGCGGCCGCGGCGCGCTCGGTGGCGGCCCGATCGGTGTCGACGTGTACCTGGGCGGCGTACTCGTCGGCCTCGGCCCGCAGGCGCGAGGCGTACCCCTCGGCGTCGGCCCGCAGCACCGCGACGTCGCGTTCGGCGGCCTGGCGCACGAGTGCCGCCTGCACCTCGGCGTCGCGGCGCAGGTCGGCCACCTCCCGCTCGGCGCGCTGGCGGGTGATGGCTGCCTCGACCTCGGCCTCGTGGCGCAGCTGGGCCACGGACGCGTGGGCCGTGCGCAAGACGTCGGCCACTTCGCTGCCGAGGCGCTGGAAGTCGTCCCCACCCGGCGCCGGGTCGACCGCGGCGGGCTCGACGGCGGGGGCGGGCTCGGGCGCCACCTCGACCACGAGGGGGGCCGTCGGTTCCGGGGTGCGGTCCAGGGAGAAAAGGGCGCCGCCACCCTCGGTGGTGGCGCCGGGGACACGCACGGGCAGCTCGGCCGGCCCGGCGGCGGCCTTCTCGGCTTCGTCGGCGCGCTGGTGGAGGTCCCGGTAGCTCTTGGCCACCTCTCCCAGGAAGCGGTCGACTTCGACCTTGTCGTAGCCGCGGCGGGAGACCTTGAAGATGTGCTGTTCGATGTCCTCAGGGGTGAGTGCCATCGCCGGTACCTCGCTTGCCGTGTGGTGCGGACGAAGAACCGCTCAAGTTGCGGTCCCGATCCGTCGACCACTCAGCGTAGCGCGCGAGTGCTCTCCGTGGTAGGGCCGCGCCCGCACGAATCGGCCCCGCCCCGATCGGCCCGCTACCTTCGGCCCCCATGGACAAGATCCTTGAAGCCATCCAGGCGGGCGCCTCCGGCGACGAGATCGCCGCCCTCCCGCTCCCCGACTCCTACCGGGCCGCCCTCGTCAAGAAGGACGAGATGGCGATGTGGGAGGGGGTGGCGTCGGAGGACAAGGACCCCCGCCAGTCCCTCCACGTCGAAGAGGTCGCCCGCCCCGAACTGGCCCCTGACGAGGCCTACGTGGCCGTGATGGCCTCGTCCATCAACTTCAACACCGTCTGGACCTCCATCTTCGAGCCGCTGCCCACCTTCGGCTTCCTCTCGCGCCTCGGCAAGGAGAGCCAGTGGGGCGCCCGCCACGACCTGCCCTACCACGTGGTCGGCTCGGACGCCTCGGGCGTCGTGCTCCAGGTGGGCTCCGCGGTGCGCAACTGGAAGCCGGGCGACAAGGTCACCGTCCACTGCAACCACGTGGACGACCAGGACCCGTCGGCCCACGACGACTCCATGTTGGCCACCAACCAGCGCATCTGGGGCTTCGAGACCAACTTCGGCGGCCTGGCCGACCTCGCCGTGGTCAAGGCCAACCAGCTCATGCCGAAGCCCAAGCACCTCACGTGGGAAGAGGCGGCCTGCAACGGCCTGACCAACTCCACCAGCTACCGCATGCTGGTCAGCCCGAACGCGGTGCAGATGCGCCAGGGCGACGCGGTGCTCATCTGGGGCGCGGTCGGTGGCCTCGGTGGCTACGCCGTGCAGTACGTCCTCAACGGCGGCGGCACCCCCGTCGGCGTCGTGTCGTCGCCCGAGAAGGCCGAGCTGCTGCACGAGCTCGGGTGCGAGCACACCATCGACCGCAAGGCGGCGGGCTACAAGTTCTGGAAGGACGAGCACACCCAGGACGAGGCCGAGTGGCGCCGGCTGGGCAAGGACATCCGCGGCCTCATCGGCCGTGACGTCGACATCGTGTTCGAGCACCCCGGCCGGCAGACCTTCGGCGCGTCCGTCTTCGTCACCGCCCGCGGCGGCACCATCGTCACCTGCGCCGCCACCAGCGGCTACATGATCGAGTACGACAACCGCCACCTCTGGATGAAGCTGAAGCGCATCGTCAGCTCCCACTTCGCCAACTACAAGGAGTCGTGGGAGGCCAACCGCCTCATCTCCGAGGGCAAGGTCCAGCCCATCCTCTCGGCGGTGTACCCCCTGAGCGAGGTCGGCGAGGCCGCCTACCAGGTCCACCACAACCTCCACGAGGGAAAGATCGGGGTGCTGTGCCTCGCCCCCGAGGAGGGCCTCGGCATCGACGACCCCGAGTTCCGCGAGAAGGTCGGCGAGGACAAGATCACCCTGTTCCGCCGCCACGGCGCCTAAGGAGGACGAGACAGATGGCAATCCAAGCCCGCATGCCCGGTGAGCAGGCCCAGCAGCAGGAGTCGGGTCAGGGCACCGGCCCGCTGCTCACCGAGATCGACCACGTCGCCATCGCCGTGAACGACCTCGGGGCGGCCATCGACTACTACCGCGGGACCTTCGGCGCCACCGTCGAGCACCGCGAGGTGGTCGACAGCGACGGCGTGGAGGAGGCGCTCCTCGCCGTGGCCGAGTCCTACATCCAGCTGCTCACCCCCACCCGCGACGACTCGCCGGTGGCCAAGTACCTGGAGAAGAAGGGCGAGGGCCTGCACCACATCGGCTACCGCGTGGCCGACTGCGGCGTGGCCCTCCAGGCTGTGAAGGACGCCGGCGGCCGGGTCATCGACGAGGCCCCCCGACCGGGCTCGCGAGGCACGACGGTGGCGTTCGTCCACCCGAAGACGGCCTTCGGCACCCTGATCGAGCTGGTCCAGGA
The DNA here is from genome assembly GCA_016794585.1 of Acidimicrobiales bacterium. Lineage (NCBI taxonomy): Bacteria > Bacillati > Actinomycetota > Acidimicrobiia > Acidimicrobiales > Acidimicrobiales bacterium. The sequence goes on along the minus strand of JAEUJM010000046.1, from coordinate 56,556 downwards.
GTAGGGGAGGGGACGGTGGCGCGCATCGATCCCCTCAGGTCCTCGGACGACCCCGTCGGCCAGAAGATCATCGAAGGGGCCAGATCGACCGGCTCCGCGTCACCCGCCAACCTCTTCGGCACCCTCGCCTACCACCCCGACCTGTCCCGCCGAGCCCTGCGTCTCGGGCGGGTCTTCCTCTTCGAGGGGACCCTCGACCCCCGCGTCCGCGAGATCGCCATCCTGCGCACCGCGTGGCGCACCGAGGCCGAGTACGAGTGGGGCCAGCACACCCTGCTCGGGCGTGAGGTCGGCCTCGACGACCGTCACATCACCGAGCTGCGCACACCGGCACTGGTGGGCGAGTGGACCGACCACGAGCGGGCGGTGGTCGACGCCGTGGACGAGCTGTGCGCCCACGACAAGATCAGCCAGGACACGTGGATCGCCCTCGCGGCCACGTGGGCCGAGCCCGAGCTCGTCGAGCTGACCCTGCTCGTCGGCTACTACCGGATGCTGGCGGGGCTCATGAACTCGGTCGAGGTCGAGCTGGACGAGGGCGTGCCGGGCTGGACCGGCTGAGCCGCCCTCCGACCACCCGTTCCCAGAGGCGCCCGAGGGCGCCGGCCAGGCCGTCCTGGTAGACGATGGCCACCACGATCAGCACCACCCCGTTGAGGGCGAACTGGTACTGCGAAGTGGCGTCGCCGCCGGTGAGCTCGGTGACGAGCCCGCCCTGGGTCAGCGCGCCGGCGAGCAGGGCGCCGGCGATGCTGGCCACGCCGCCGATGTAGGTGACGGCCAGGTAGCCGAGCGACTGGAAGACGGTGAAGCTGCTCACCGACAGGTTCTGGCGCTGGTAGGCGAGCAGCGAGCCGGCGAGGCCCACGAGGAACGACGACACCGCGAACGCGGCCAGCTTGGCCCGGGCGACGTCGACGCCGGCGGCGGACGCGGCCCGTTCGTTGGCCCGCACGGCCAGCCAGCGCAGGCCGGTGGGGCTGCGGCGCAGCGCGGCCACGAAGATCCCGCAGGCGGCGACCACGGCGAGGCACAGGAGGCCGAAGGCCGGACGGGGATAGGCGTCGCCGCGGGCGGAGATCCCGAGGTCGATGCCGAACAGGGTGGGCTCGGGGACGGTGCTGCCCCCCAGGCCGCCGGTGAACCAGTCCCACTTGAAGATCAGCTCCTCGATGGCGACCGCGGCGGCGAGGGTGACGATGGCCAGGTTGAGGCCGCGCACGCGCACGGCAGGCAGCCCGGCGAGCGCGCCGACCCCGGCGGCGATGAGCGCCCCCAGGAGGGGGGCGATGGGGAACGGCACCCCGAAGTCGTTGGTGAGCTTGACCATGGAGAAGGCGGCCACGCCGGCGAAGGCGAGGGGCGCGAGCGAGATCTGGCCGACGTAGCCCGTGAGCACCACGATCGAGAGGCACACGAGGGTGGCGATGGTGGTGGTGATGATGGCGGCGCGGGCGTCGCTGCCGAGGGTGAGCAGGCCGAGGGCGGTGACGGCCACGAGCACCGCCGCGGTGCGGCCCACGGCGACCGGGCGTGGCGAGCGGGGGAACCGGCCCACCGAGAGGGTGCCGCGCGTGGGCAGGGTCTGGCCCCGCACGGCCATGGTGACGAGGATGACCACCAGCGGCAGGCCCTGCTGGAGGCCCACGTCGGGGAGCCACGTCCAGTCACCCTGGAGCTTGACCAGGCCGGACTGTGCCACCCCGATGGCGACGCCGGCGGCGGCGGTGATGACGAAGGACTCGAACCCGCCGACGAGGGCGGCGGCGAGCGCCGGCACGATGAGGAAGGCGACCTCGGCGGGCGAGAGGCGCACGACGCCGGCCCCCGACACGAGGATCACCGCCCCGCCGGCGAGGGCGCCGGCGATCATCCAGTTGAGGGTGCCGACCCAGTCGGGGGAGACCCCGAGGAGCAGGGCGCCCTTCTCGTTCTCGGCGGCGGCCCGGGTGCTGAGGCCGAAGCGCGTCCAGCGGTACAGGGCCGAGAGGCCCAGCGTGGCGGCGACGGTCAGCCCGAGCAGCCAGAGGCGGTCCTGGGGGATGGTGGTCCCGAGGACCCGGACCACCCGGGCGGGCAGGACGTGCTCGGTGGTCCCGCCCGTGGCCGCGCTCGAGCCGCCGAAGCGGATGCCGGCGAGCGCCAGCAGGTAGAGCAGGAGGCCGAGCGACGCGACCACCCGGGCCAGCGCCGGCGCGTGGCGCAGCGCCCGGAAGATCAGCAGGTAGACGATGAGGCCGGCGCCGGCGCCGAGCACGAGGCAGATGGCGAGCGCCGTCACCTCGGTGGGGACGTTGGTGGTGAGGCCCGTCGCCTCGTCGGTGTGCACCGGGAAGAGGCCGACCCGCTCGGGCAGGCCCAGGATGGGCAGGACGAGGTCGCCGGTGCGCCGCAGCTCGAAGTAGGCGAAGGCCACGTACATGCCGAGGGCGGCGTGGGCGAAGTTGACCACGCCGGAGGCGCGGTAGGCGACCACCAGGCCGAGGGCCAGGCTGGCGATGACCGACCCGGCGCCGAGGCCGAGCAGGAGCTGGTCACCCATCGGCGGCCAGGATCTCGGGCACGGGCACCCAGCCGTCCGACACCTCGTGGAGGGCGCCGTCGCGCTGCTCGACCAGCACCTGCTGGGGTGCGCACAGCGACGGAAGGCCGGGCACCTGGGGGGTGGCGCAGGTGTAGGGGTGGCCGTTGAAGCTCGGGGTGTCGACCGAGGCCCGGAAGTCATCGATGATGGTCGCGGGCGACAGGTCGTCGGCCCCGATCCGGGTCATCACCGCGTAGAGGTTCATGAGGCCCCGGAACGACACGGTGCCCGCACCGGCCGGGGCCAGCCCGTCGGCGTACTTGAGGATGGCCAGGGCGTAGAGGGCGCCGTCGACCGCCGCGGTGCTGTCCTCCTCGGTGTCGATCTGGCCCTCGATGTTGAAGATGCGGCCCTCGGTGGCCTCGCGACCCGCCTCGGCGATGATCGAGGGGGCGGCGCAGGAGCCCACCAGGAACAGGGGGGCCGTGATGCCGAGGTCCCGGGCGCCCTGCATCGCAGGCACGCAGGAGGTGTCGGCGGCGCCGAGGAGGATCGCGTCCGGGTCGCCCTGGTTGGCCTCCTGGAGGACGGGCAGGAAGTCGGTGGTCGACAGCCCGAAGGCCACCTCGCTCACCTCGTCGACGCCGAGGTTCTCGGCGACGGTGACCCCGTAGTCCTGTGCGGCGGTCTGGATGGGCGGGTACTCGGCGTAGACGACGGCGATGTGCTCGGCCTCGAGGACCTCGGCGGCGTACCAGGCGAACGCGGTGAACGCCCCGGGCGTGCCGCCGCTGAACTGGAACGAGATCGGGCTGCGCTCTTCGTCGAGGTTGATGGGGATGCCCCCGACGTAGGGCAGCTCGTTCTGCTCGAGGATGGGGATGGAGCCGTTCGAGGTGATGTCGATGCCGCCGAGCACCGCCACCACCTCGTCTCGCACCATCTGCTGAGCGCACGCCTGCGAGCGCTCGACCGAGAAGTTGGTGATGCAGGGGCGCAGCTCGAGGGGTCGGCCGTCCACGCCGCCGAGCTCGGTGTTGATCCACTCGACGCCGGCCTCGACCGCGAGTCGCAGCTCGGGGAACGAGCCGAGGGGCGTGTCCTCCTGGTTGATCATGCCGATGCGGATCGGGGTGCCCGTGGCCTCGGCGGTCTCGTCGGGCACGGTGCCGAAGCTGGCCTCCCGCCCCCCGTAGCCCTCGATGACGGCCCCGTCGGGGGCGGTGGTGGGGATGGTGTCACCGGTGGCGTTGGATGCCGGCGGGCCGGTGGCCGAGCGCTGCACGGTCTCGGTGCAGGCGGCGGCCGCGGTGGCGGTCAGGGCGACGAGCGCGACGACGACCAGCGCCGCCCGCGTGCGTGCCGCTCGGATCACCCCGGTCCCCCCGATGTGGTTGCTTGGTTAACAGCGTTCAGTACGGGACGTTACCCGGTCCGACGCACCCCCAAGGGTGTCACGCCCTGCGCAAGCTGGCGGACAGGTGGTGCTGGAGCGGTTGGCCCACCGCGGCCATGCGCAGCGTGTATGTCAGATGGTCACCGTCGACCTCGATGGTGCGCTCGACTGCCGTGACCTCCTTGGCCGTGGGCGTCAGCGCCACGACGGTGCTGGCGAGGTCGATGCGCCCGCCGATGACGGTGCCCACCGCGATCTCGGTGACCCCGGTGGGATGGGCGAGGGAGAGCTCGACGCCGTCGGCGCCGAAGGGGCGGAGGTAGCCCATCTCGGCGTGCAGCGGGCGGCCGTCGTCGGCGTGGCGGGTGCGCTGGGTGTAGGCGAGGAAGGGCTTGCCCACTTGCCAGAAGCGCACCTCCTCGTGGTACCCGAACGACTCGATGGTGGGGTACACGCCCTCGCCCTCCCCGACCCAGTCCCCGAGGAGGAAGGCGAGGGTCTCGAGCTCGGCCGGCAGACCGGGGGCGTCCATCGCCGCCACGGTAGTGGCGGCGGCAGGGGAGTGGGTCAGGCCCAGAACCAGTCCTCGAAGTGCTCGACGCCGTCGGGGTGGGCGCGGCTGCGGGAGGTGGCGGGGAACCAGGCGAGCTCGCGGCCGGCGCCGTAGGGGGCACGGGCCGAGCGGCAGTGGACGCCGCGGAGGCCGGCGGCCTTTGCCTGCACGCCGATGGGCTGGCAGCGGTCGTGGCCGACGAGGCGACCGTCGGCGTCGGTCGGGTAACCCCGCGGGAGGCCGACGGCGGCGACGCCGGCGGGGGTGTGGACGTCGGCCACCTGCTGGCGGCGGGGGAGGCGGGCGCCGACGAGCACGGGCGCCGCCTCGGGAAGGAGGTCCTCCGGGCCGTACGGCTTGCCGGCGAGGAACAGCTGGAGGTTGATGCGGGCGGTGACGACGTCCTCATTCAGGTAGAGCGTCGGGTGGCTGCCCAGGGGGTTCCAGCGCCCGCCTGCTTCAGCGGCGTACGACGGGTCGAGCGGGTCGGCCCAGGAGGGATCCGCGAGGCGCAGCCACCGGTGCCCGTCGGCGAGCGGCTCGGTGTGCACCTATACGTGGGCCCGGGAGACGTCGAACATGGCCCGGACGTGGGCCAGGGCGAGGGCGGGGTCGTCGGCCACGAGCTCGAGGAGGGTGCGGCCGCCGGCGTCGTCGAAGGGCCGGCGCACCACCGCGGGGATGCGGTCGGGGCGGAGGAAGCGCAGGAGGAGGTCCGTGGCGGCGGCGAGGTCGCCGACGGCGGTGAGCCGATCCGCGGGGACACCGTCCCGGGTCCACTTGAGGATCGCCTGCCGCGTCACCCCGAAGAGGCGGGCGGCGTCGGCCTTGGAGAGCGACCAGACCGCGAGGACGCGCTGGAGCTCACCGCCCGAGCGCCGGCGCCCGATCGCGGTCTGGAACCGGTCCATCCAGTCGTCGTCGGACGCATGGGCGTCGGTGATCCGGGCCGCGAGGATCTCGGGTTCGAGGTCGAGGCGAGCGGCCGTGCTCATGACCGCAACCTATCGTCAACCGCAACCGTTTGTAAACCGAGTGGATCAGAGCGAGCGGGCGAGGCCGGCGAGGAAGGCGGTGACCCGGGCGGGGTCGGCGAGGAAGGGAGAGTGGTCGGTGTCCCACTCGACGGCGTCGGTGCACCGGTCGGCGAGGATGCGCTGGAGGCCCGGGTGCACGGCGTTGTCCCGGGCGCAGATCACGTAGGTGGACGGGCGCTCCCGCCAGGCCACCCGGGTGGGCGACTGGCCCATGTTGAGCAGCGGCTGCGGCGTGAGTCGGGCGGTGGCCGCCGCCGCGACCTCGGGCGGGCACTCGTTGTAGAACATGGCGGCCGCGCCGTCGTCGCTGATCACGGCCGAGCCGTCGTCGAGCATGGAGAGCACCTCCATGGGCTCGGGGCGCCCGGTGTGGTCGATGTCTGCGGTGCGCGGGTCGTCGAGCGCCGCCTCGAGCATGGTCTCGCCCTCGTCCAGGTTCAGGGCGGCCAGGTAGACGAGGTGGGCGACGCTCGGGTGCACGCCCGCCTCGGTGATGACGGCGCCGCCGTAGGAGTGCCCGACGAGCAGGACGGGGTCGTCCTCCACGGTGGCGAGGGCGTCGAGGGCGGCGGTGACCCGGGCGGCGTCCCCGTACAGGTCGGTGAGAGGCATGGTGTCGTCCCCGTGCCCGGGAAGGTCGACCGCGTCGGCGGTGACCCCCTCGGCTCGCAGGCCCTCGACCACCGCGTCCCAGCACCAGGCGCCGTGCCACGCCCCGTGCACCAGCACCACCCGTGCGCTCATGGCCCGACGGTAGTGCGTGCCCCTGTGGCAGGCTCCCCGACGTGAGGGTGCACCTGGTGGACGGGACCTACGAGCTGTTCCGGTACTTCTACGCCCTGCCGTCGCGGGTCAATGACGACGGCATGGAGGTCGCCGCCGCCCGGGGGGTGGTCGGCTCGATGCTCCAGATGCTCGAAGAGGGCGCCACCCACGTGGCCATCGCCACCGACCACGTCATCGAGTCGTTCCGCAACGACCTCTACGCCGGCTACAAGGACGGCTCGGGCGTCGATCCGGTGCTGTTCGCCCAGTTCCCCCTGCTCGAAGAGGCGCTGGACGCGGCGGGTTTCACGGTGTGGGCCATGGTCGAGTTCGAGGCGGACGACGCTCTCGGCGCCGGGGCCGTGATGGCCGCGGCCGATCCTCGGGTCGAGCAGGTGCTGATCTGCACGCCGGACAAGGACCTCGGCCAGTGCGTCACCGACGACGCCCGCATCGTCCAATACGACCGGCGCAAGCAACTCTTGGTGGACCGCGCCGGCGTCATCGAGAAGTTCGGCGTGCCCCCCGAGTCCATCCCGGACTACCTGGCGCTCGTCGGCGACAGCGCCGACGGCTTCCCAGGCCTCGCCGGGTGGGGGGCGAAGTCCGCGGCGGCGGTGCTGGCCCGGTATGAACACCTCGAGGACATCCCGCCGGCCGCCGGCCAGTGGGACATCACGGTGCGCGGCGGCGCCAAGCTGGCCGCCACCCTCCAGCGTGAGTACGAGGAGGCGCTGCTGTTCCGGCGCATCGCCACCATCGAGACCGACGCGCCGGTCTCGGCCTCGGTCGACGAGCTCGAGTGGATGGGGCCCTCACCGGCCTTCGTCCAGGTCTGCGAGCGTCTCGACGCCCCCAACTTCGTTCGCCGCGCCGAGCGCATTGTCGCTGGACGCACCTGAGGCCGGACCGGCGGCCGAAGGGGCGCCGGCATCGGGCGGGGGCGGGGCGAAGGGTCGCCTCGCCGCGCTGCGCGCCGTCCCGGTCGCCCCGTGGTCGGCGGTCTCGCCCAGGAGCGTGGCCCTTGTCGTGGCGCTGGTCCTGCTGCGCGCCGCCTTCTACGCGCTCCGGGGCGCGGGCTTCTTCCAGGACGACTTCCACTTCGTCTACGACACGCAGGTCCACGGCTGGTTCGGGTCGGTCCAGGGCGCGCACAAGCTGGAGAGCCGCCCCGGTATGTGGCTGCACTTCAACGTGCTCTACGGCCTTGCCGGGGACCACCCGCTGGTGCTGTTCGCCCTCGTCACCTTCCTCAACGTGGTGGCGGCGGTGCTGCTCTACCTGGTGCTCGTGCGCCTCCTGCCCGGGCGCCTGCCGCTCGCCGTCACCGTGGTGTGGGTCGCGGTGGCCAACCACACCTCCCTGACCGTCTGGGGCGCCTCCTCCCAGGCCCTGATGTCGGTGCTGTTGCTCCTGGCGGGCGTGCTGTGCCTGACCGACGGGCGGTGGTTGCCCGCCGCCCTCTGCTTCGCCGCCTCGGTGCTCTGCTACCAGGTGACCATCCCCCTCGCCGTGGTGGCGGCGCTGCTCGTCCCCTCGGCCCGCCCCCTCACCGAGGCGGCCCGTCTTCGGGTGGTCGCCGCCGTGGGCCTGGCCGCCGTGTGGCTCATCACCCACCCGACCTACCCCACCGAGCTGCGCGTCCCCGACGTCGGGCTGCTGTGGTCGGCGCACTTCGGCACCGGTCTGTTCGGGACCGTGGGGCCGCCGACGTGGCTCCGCGACGGCGTGGCCGTCCTCGTGCTCGTGGGCGTGATCCTGTGCGTGGTGGCCTGGCTACGCGGTGCCCGATCGTGGCAGGAGGGGCCCTCCCTCGTCCTGGCGGGGCTGGCGGTCTGGGGCCTTGGGCTCGCGTACCTCGTGTCGACCCCCGACTTCGTCGATGTCGGGGACCACGGTTGGGTCGACCGGCTGTACGCGGCGTCGTCGCTGGGCTCGGCGATGGTGCTGGTCGGCATCGGGGTGTTCGTCTGGCGCCGCCAGCGCATGGTGGCGCTGGTGGGAGCGGGCGCGTTCGCCGCGCTGTGCCTGTATGGGCAGGCCGTCGCGCTCGGATCGTGGAGCGACGCCGGTCAGGACGTGGTGGCGCTGATGGACGAGCTGGGGCGGGCGGTCGAGGATCCCGGCGCCACCTCGTTCGCCGTGGGCCCGTCGCTGCCGCCCCGCAACGGCGTCTACTCCCTCGAGACGGTCTCGGCCACGTACGCGCTCTTTCTCGCCCACGGCGATCGCGGGGGCAGCGTGTTCATCGCCAACCACCCCGACGAGTTCGACTTCCGGGTCCGGGAGGAGGCACGCGTGCCGATCGAGTGGCCGGCCTTCCTCGACGTCCCGGTCGACACGCTGCCGTCGCTCGGGAGCATCGGCCTGGCGGACCAGGGCCCGGGCGGCCTCTACCTCGACGGCTGGGCGGTGCAGCCCGGTGGGCGGGGCCCGGCCGACGTCGACGTGTACGTGGACGGCGGCGACGAGCCCTGGGCGACCATGACCGACGTCGACCTGCCTCGGGAGGATCTCGAACTGGTCCGGGGCTTCGGCGCCGACCACGGGTTCGCCCAGGTCGTCACGGGACCGCCGCTCGCCGAGGGGGAGCGCTCGGTGTGCCTCCGGGTCGCGGGGGTGCCGGGCGACGATGCCGAGATCGGGTGCGCCGCGGTGACCGTCCGCTCGGAGCCCTGGGTCGAGATCGTCTCGGCGGAGCCGGTCGCCGACGGCGTGCAGCTCATCGGCTGGGCCATCGACCCGGACACCGCCGACCCCACCCAGGTGGTGGCCAGCGTCGACGGGGGCCCGGAGGTGGACCTGGGCCTGGTGGCGAACGAGCGCGGCGACGTCAACGGCACCCACCCGGGCTACGGCCCCTTCCACGGGTTCGACCTCATCCTGCCGGCGGGTCCCGGGCCCCACCAGGTCTGCGCGGTGGGCGTGCGCCCCGACGGCTCCCGGGGCCGCGCCACCTGCGTCGACGTCCCGGGCTGACCGCCGGGCACCCGACCGCGACCAGGCGTACGCTCGCACCCATGAGGCGCGGCGTGCGGTGGTTGGTCCTGGGGGTGGCGTTGACGGCACTGGCCTTGGCCGGGGAGGGGGCCCCGTTCGCCGGGGCGGCACCGGCCCAGGCCGGCCCGGAGAGCACGGCCGACTGGGTGCAGGTGAGCAGCGGCTACTACCACTCGTGCGGCGTCCGCGACACCGGTCGCCTCTACTGCTGGGGTGAGGGGAACCGGGGGCAGCTCGGCAACGGCGGGACGAGCCCAGTCGCCGTCCCCACGCAGGTGGCGGGGAACGCCACCGACTGGCGGTCGGTGAGCGCCGGCAGCAAGTGGACGTGCGCCATCAAGACCAACGGCACCCTGTGGTGCTTCGGGCGCGACGACTTCGGCCAGCTCGGCAACGGGCCCGGCGGCGGCGACGTGCTGACGCCGGTTCAGATCGGGTCGGCGACGGACTGGAAGTCGGTCAGCGCCGGCCTGGGCGAGACGACCTGCGGACGGCGGGCCAACAAGCGCATCTACTGCTGGGGCCGGGACAACAACGGCCAGGTCGGCAACGGCCCCGGTGGCTTCGGCAACGTGGAGTCGCCGACGGCCGTGGGCACCAACGCCGACTGGACGATGGTCAGCACCGGTGGGTACCACACCTGCGGGCGGCGCTCGAACGGCCGCCTGTACTGCTGGGGTGACGACCAGGACGGGGCGGTCGGTGACGGCGGGGGCTTGCCGGGGACGGACCGCTCGGTCCCCACGCAGGTCGCAGGCGCCCGCACGGACTGGACGAGCGTGGCCTCGGGGATCACCCACTCGTGCGCCCGGCGATCGTCGGGGCGCCTCTTCTGCTGGGGCAGCGACATCTTCGGGGGCATCGGCAACGGGCCGCCCAACGACAACTCGGCCGTGTCGGCTCCCGTGCAGGTGGCGGGGGGCGCCACGGACTGGAAGGCCGTCTACGCCGGCTCGTACGTCACCTGCGCCACGAAGACCACTGGTCGCCTCTACTGCTGGGGCGATGACGTCGATGGTCAGAACGGCGTCGGGACCCTCGCCGGCGGCGGTCGTCGCTCCTCGCCGGCGCAAGTGGCGGGGGGCGCCACGGACTGGAAGGGCGCCACCATCGGCAACCTGCACGTCTGCGGGCGGCGCGCCACCAACCGCATCTACTGCTGGGGCGACGGCTTCTTCGGCCAGCGCGGCGACGGCCTCTCCGGTCAGCCCGGCAACGCGCCCCAGCCCACCCCGACCGAGGTGTCGTAGCGCCGGCTCACTCGGCGGCCGGGTCCTTCTTGGCGCGGCTGGGCGCCACCCGGGGCGGCTCGTTGGGCATCTTCGGGTAGACGGGCGGCCACGGCGCGTCCATGAGGCCGGCGGCCATGTCCTGCTCGGACATCGCCAGCAGCGCCTCGATCGACTGCGGGGCGCCGTACATCGCCGCCCACGGGTCCCCCTCGGCCTCGACCTTCGGGGGGACGGTGGCCATGGTGAGCTGATCGGGGTCGACGCCGTCGACCTCGTCCCACGTGATGGGCGTGGACACCTGGCCGCCCACCCTCGGCCGCACCGACCAGGCCCCGAACACGGTCTTGTGGGGGGCGTTCTGGTTGAAATCGATGAAGACGCGGGCGCCGCGCTCCTCCTTCCACCACTGGGCGGTGATGCGCTCGGGGTGGCGGCGCTCGAGCTCGCGGGCGAGGGCCACGGCGGCGGCGCGCACCTCGTAGGCCGTCCAACGGGGCTCGAGCAGGGCGTAGAGGTGCAGGCCCCGGTTGCCCGTGGTCTTCACGTGGACGTCGATGCCGAGCTCGTCGAGGAAGGCCTTCACCTGGTGGGCCGTCCAGCAGATGTCGGCGAAGTCGACGCCGGGGGACGGGTCGAGGTCGATGCGGAGCTGGTCGGAGATGTCGACGTCGGTGGCCAGCGCCGGCCAGAGGTGGAGGCCGATGCACCCGAGGTTCACCGCCCACAGCACGTGGGCCAGGTCGGTGAGGACGAGGGCGTCGCTCTCGGTGCCGTTGGGAGTGGAGACCGTGGTGGTGTCGAGCCAGTCGGGGCGCGAGTCGGGCACCCGCTTCTGGAAGAACGACTTGCCCTTCACCCCGTTGGGGAAGCGCTGCATCAGCGCCGGCCGCCCGCCGACCGCCGCCATGAGGGGCCCCTCGATGGCCACGTAGAAGTCGACGAGATCGCCCTTCGTGGCCCCGCTGCCGGGGAAGTACACCTTGTCGCCGTTGGTCACGGTGACCTCGTGGCCGTCCCGTTCGATGGTGCGCGCTCCGGCGTCGGGTGTCCCCACCGAGCCGACGGTAGTCGGGGCCGATTCCTTCAGGACGGCCCTCATCAGTACGATGAGTCCCAACATGACCGCTCCTGTAGACGCGGCAGTCGGACGCGTTGGCAGGATGTGGATCCTCATCCTCTGCGGGTACTCGCTGCTGCGCGCCGTGCTCGCCTGGCCGATCCTCGCCCGCTACGGGATCAACCCGGCCGCCTTCCTCTTCCTCGACGTCGTCACCGCGTACCCCCTGGCCCTCGGCCAGGTGCGCATCGTGGCGGCGTTCCGCGCCCAGGACTTCGCCGCCGCCCAGCGCTGGTGCGGGGTGGCCGGCGCCGCCTTCCTGACGCCCTACGCCTACCTCTTCCTCGCCGGCCACGCGGAGATGCCGGTCTACGCCTCGGTGGCCCTGGGCGCCCTGGTGGCGGTCATGGCCACGGCGTCGATCCTGCGGGTGCGCCAGCAGTGCCTCGGCTGCGACCCCGTGCCGGCGGTCGACCTGGCCTTCGCCGACGACTGAGGCGACTGATCAGCCGCCCAGCACCTCGCCCACCTGGACGGGTGGGGGCAGCTCGAGCTGGTCGAAGGTGCAGCTGGCCGGCTCGCGGTCGGGGCGCCAGCGGAGGAACTGGGTGACGCCGGGGCGGAAGCGGCCGTCGAGCACGCCGCCGTACTTCACCTCGCACACCAGCTCGGCCCGCAGCGGGTGCCAGGAGAGGTCCTTTCCGGCGTTCCAGCGGCTGAGGCCGCCGGCGACCTTGCCGGCCTCGCTGGCGTTGGTCATGTGCTCGACCCACTCCTGCCAGGGGTGGCCGGTGGTGGCGTCGACCTCGTAGGGCGCCAGCTCGTCGGTGAGCTCGACCCGGCGCTTGGCCGTGAAGCTGGCGGCGACGCCGACGTGGCTGAGCTCGGGCGTGCCGTCGTCGCCGTCGACCCAGAGGCCGAGGAGCAGCGAGCCGATGCCGTCGCCGCTCTTGTGGACCCGATAGCCCGCAACCACGCAGTCGGCGGTGCGCTGGTGCTTCACCTTGAACTGCACCCGCTTGTCGCTGACGTACAGGCCGTCGGTGGGCTTGGCCATGACCCCGTCGAGGCCGGCGCCCTCGAAGCGCTGGAACCAGTCCTCGGCCTCGTCGCGCTCGGTCGTGGTGCGGGTGAGGTGGATGGGGGCGGTGGCGTCGGCGAGGGCGTTCTCCAGCTGGGCCCGCCGGCGGAAGAAGGGCTGGCCGGTGAGGTCCTTGTCGCCCAGGGCGAGCAGGTCGAAGGCCACGAAGCTGGCCGGCGTCTCCTCGGCCAGGCGGTTGATGCGGGACTCGGCGGGGTGGATGCGCTGCTGGAGCTGGTCGAACTCGAGGCGCTCGGGGCCGACCAGCACGATCTCGCCGTCGACCACACAGCGGTCGGGCAGCTGGGCCAGCAGCGGCGGTAGCAGCTCGGGGAAGTAGCGGGTCAGCGGGCGCTCGTTACGGCTGCCCAGCTCGATCTGGTCGCCGTCCTTGAACACGATGCAGCGGAAGCCGTCCCACTTGGGCTCGAAGGCGTAGTCCCCCTCGGGGAGCTGGTCGATGCCGGCCACCGCCTTGGCGAGCATGGGCTTGACGGGAGGGTTGAGCGGGAGGGCCATCGGGGCCGCAGCGTAGGGAACGGTTGGGGCGGCCGCGGCGAACACCGCTAGCTTTCGCTGCGATGGCCAACACACCCACCGCCGCGTACTCCGTCCGCATCAGGGTCCGTCTCGACAACGTGCCCGGCTCGCTGGGGCGCCTCGCGGTAGCCATCGGCGAGGTCGGCGGGAACATCGCCGGCATCGGGGGGTTCGAGGCCAAGGGCCCGATCCTCGACGAGAACATCAACGTCAACTGCCGCGACGAGGCCCACCAGGAAGAGGTCCGCCGCCACATGGAGGGCCTCGAGGGCGTCGAGGTCATCGAGTTCGTGGACCGCACCTTCGAGCTGCACGAGGGCGGCAAGATCGAGGTGCTGCCCCTGCTGCCCGTGGGCGACAAGGACGACCTGTCCATGGCCTACACGCCGGGCGTGGCCCGGGTGTGCAACGAGATCGCCAAGGACCGCTCGCAGGCCCACCACCTGACCATCAAGAAGAACACCGTGGCCATCGTCACCGACGGCACCGCCGTGCTGGGCCTGGGCGACATCGGCCCGGAGGCGGCGCTCCCGGTGATGGAGGGCAAGGCCCTGCTGTTCAAGGAGTTCGCCGGCGTCGACGCCTTCCCGGTCTGCCTCAAGGTGAGCGGCCCCGACGAGATCGTCGAGACCGTCGAGCGCATCGCCCCCGTCTACGGCGGCATCAACCTCGAGGACATCGCCGCCCCGGCCTGCTTCGAGGTCGAGGAGCGCCTCAAGAAGAGCCTCGACATCCCGGTGTTCCACGACGACCAGCACGGCACCGCCGTGGTCGTGCTCGCCGCCCTCGAGAACGCCCTCAAGCTCACCGGCAAGAAGATGGCCGACCTGTCGGTGGTCATCGCCGGCGTGGGCGCGGCGGGCGTGGCCGTCACCCAGATGCTGATGGAGTCGGGCGTGCAGGACGTCATCGGCGCCGACCGCCAGGGGATCATCTACGCCGGCCGGGACAACTTGAACGTGGCCAAGGAGAAGTTCGCCAAGGTCACGAACCCGGAGAAGCGCCAGGGCTCGATCCGTGACGCCATGGAGGGCGCCGACGTGTTCGTCGGCGTGAGCGGCCCCGGCATCATCGAGCCCGACGACCTGCGCCGCATGGCCGACGGGCCCATCGTGTTCGCCCTGGCCAACCCCGAGCCCGAGATCCGCCCCGAGCAGTGCCAGGGGATCGCCTCGGTCATCGCCACGGGGCGCAGCGACTTCCCGAACCAGATCAACAACGTGCTCGCCTTCCCGGGCATCTTCCGGGGCGCGCTCGACGCCGGCGCCACGACCATCACGGAGAACATGAAGCTGGCCGCCGCCGACGCCATCGCCGCCGGCGTGCCCGCCGACGAGCTCTCGCCCACCAACATCGTGCCGTCGGTGTTCGACAAGCACGTGGTGGAGCTGGTGGCCAAGGCGGTCGCCGAGGCCGCCCGCCGCGACGGCGTCATCCGCAAGTACTGACCGGCGCCCACACGCCGAAGTCGAGGCAAGAGCGCGCGCTCGGCGCGCGCTATTGCCTCGGGAATGACGGGTGCCGGCTGCTAGGGATGACGTGATGCCCGACTCGCAGCGCTTCGACGCGGTCACGTTCGACTACTGGAACACGCTCATGCGCATCCCGCCGGAGGCGCAGTGGGACCGCCGTGTCGACGTCTACACCGACCTGCTCATCGCGGAAGGGCATGACGTCACCCGCGACCGCCTCGAGGCGGCCTTCGACGCCATGCGCGTCCTGCACGAGCAGGCGTGGATCGACAACCGCCAGCACGGCGCCGCCGAGGCGGTCGCGGACGTGCTCGCCGAGCTCGGCGTCACGCCGGCGCCGACCGTGGTGGATCAGCTCGTCGAGCTGACCGTCACCCACGGCCGCAGCGAGGACGTGGTCCCCACCGACGGCATCGGCGAGGCGCTCGCCGCGCTGCATGACGCCGGCCTGCGCATCGGCATCATCTGCGACGTCGGCATCACCGGGTCGCCCCGCCTGCGGGAACACCTCGTGCACTATGGCCTGCTCGGGTACTTCGACCACTGGTCCTTCTCCGACGAGGTGGGCGTCTACAAGCCCCACGGCGCCATCTTCGCCCACGCCCTCGCCGGCGTCGGTGTGGACGACCCGGCCCGGGCAGCCCACGTGGGCGACCTGCGCCGCACCGACGCCGGCGGGGCGAAGGCGGCGGGCATGACCGCCGTCCGCTACCAGGGCGTGTGGGACGACCCCGACCACGCGTCGCCCGACGCCGACCACGTCATCGACCACCACGCCGAGCTGGCGGCGCTGCTGCTCGATTGACCGCGAGAGGTGGAGGCGAGAGCGGTCGGATTCCGGACGCTGTCGCCTCCACCTCGGTTCGGGGCGGCGGTGCGCTCAGTCGAACGTGAGCAGGCTGTCGCGCTGGAGGAAGATCCCGTTCCAGAGGCGGGCGTCCTCGGTGGGGAACGTGGCGGTGACGAGGGTGCCGTCGACCTCGATCTCGCCGGCGCCCAGGGCGTCGGACCACGGTCGGCCGTTGGCGCTCGACTCGCCGTCGGCCACGAGGGCGGCGAGCGCGTCGGCGTTGGCCTGCGCGGTGGCCTCGTCGGGGTTGGCGTAGACGAGCAGCAGCCGGGGCCCGCCGTCGACCACGGCGGCGCCGCTCGCCACCGCGTCGTAGGGCTCGAGCTCTCCGCCGCCGGCGAACAGCTCTGCGTCCGCGGTGAGCACCGCGCTGTACGCGCCCAGGTCGTCGAGGGCCGCCGCCATCGGGCCGAGCTCGGGGTCGTCAGCCAGCGAGGGGGCGTCGCCCGCGAAGGTGGCCAGCGCCTGCTCCATGCCCTCGGTGGTGCGGGTCCAGTAGGCGAGCCCGGCCTCCTCGTCCACGAACAGGCGGGCCGACTCGCCGAGGCGGCGGACGGTGGACAGGCCCTCGGGGTCGATGGACCCGTCCTCGCCCCACGAGTAGTAGGTGAGTCCGTCGTACTCCACCTCCACGAGCTGGTCGCTCCAGGTGGGGTCGCTGTGCACGGCCTCGTCGATCTCAGCGGCGTCGAAGTCGGCGAAGAAGGCCTGGAGGTGGTTCGGGGGCTGGCCGGCGCTGACGTCGCCCGTCAGGTCGACCGGCGCCCAGCCCAGCTCGGTGCGCCAGGCGTCGTCCTCGATGGCCGTCTGCTGCACGAGCTCGGCGGGGGCGACCGCCACGGGCGAGTCCTCGAGGCCGGAGATGGTGCTGAAGTAGTCGCCCAGGGCGAGGTCGTCGGCGTCGGCCCCTGGCGCGGTCACGCCGGCAGCGTCCGCGGCGGCGGCGATGTCGTTGACCACGACGAAGTCGGTGGCGCCGTCGGTGAGGGGCACGACCGAGAGCGCTCCCTCGATGCCGGAGGTGCCGTCGGACCCACCGGCGCCGCCGCCGGGATCATCCCCGCCGTCGACTCCGGAGCCGCAGGCGGCGGCCAGCAGGAGTGCGCCGCAGAGCAGGACCCCGCTGGTGGATCGTCGCATCCCGCGCAGCCTACGAGGGCCGCAGCAGGGGAGGGACGAAGTGGTGGTCGGGACCGGCGTCGATCCGGTGACCTCGCGCTTTTCAGGCGCGCGCTCTGCCAACTGAGCTACCCGACCGTGAACTTGGGTGTTGCTGGCGGTCCCGACGGGATTTGAACCCGCGACCTCCGCCTTGACAGGGCGGCGTGCACTCCAAACTGCACCACGGGACCGTGAAGCACCCGACTCCCGAGGTCACCCCCGTCGGCCGGACGGTAGAGCGTACCCGCGCGGGGCCCCGCTCCGGAAAATTGATGGGTCCGGCGGGTGGGTCACCCCTCGACGAAGGCCAGCATCGGCTCGTCGAGGGACAGGGCGTTGCGGTCGAGGTAGACGAACAGGGTGGCGTCGGTGGTCGGGTCGTGCAGGACCCGGGTGGACGAGCCGGGGATGTCGCCGTTGAGCCCCCAACGCGTGAAGTCCTGGTCGGGCGGGCAGCCCTCGAAGATGCAGGCGCCGTCGGCGGTCACGCCGGCCACGCCCAGGCCGTAGCCGCCCGGCCCGATCTCGGTCATGGCCGAGACGTCGACCCCACCGATCCGCTGCTCGCGGAGGACGGCGTGGCGCCAGGTGAGGAGGTCGTCGAGGGTGGAGACGGCACCGGCGGCCGGCGCCGCCACCGTGCGCCACGGCTCCATGTCGAACGCCGTGGTCGGCAACGGGTCGAGCTCGGGCTCGAGCTCGTAGAGGCCCGGGAGGGGCTCGGCGTCACCGGGAGCCCGCGGCGGGTACCAGGTGTGGTCCATGCCCAGTGGCTCGAACAGGCGCTCCTGGAGGACGGCACCCACGTCCTCGTCCGTCGCGGCCTTGACGACGGCGCCGGCGACGACGTAGTTGAGGTTGCTGTAGGTGGCGGAGGCCCCGGGCTCGTCCACGGGAGCGATGTCGCGGGTGGCGGCGAGCACCTCGTCGAGGGAGAGGGCGCCGCCCCGCTGGACCAGCTCGAGGTAGTGGGAGCCGGTGCCGTCCTCCTCGCCGTCGCCGGGGTTGCCGAAGGGCCCGAGCCCGCTGGTGTGGTCGAGGAGCTGGCTGACCGTGATGTCCTCGCCGCCGGGCCAGTCGACGTAGGTGGCGACGGGGGCGTCGAGTTCGACCGTGCCGTCGGCGTCGAGCAGGACGAGGGCGGCGGCGACGAAGGACTTGGTGATGGAGGCCACGTGGAAGGCATCGTCGGCCTGCACGTCCTCGCCGACGGTCACGACCACCGGGTCCTCGTCGCCGTCGGCCCACGCGACGATCGCCCGTTGGGAGCGGGTGTCGGTCACCAGCTCGTCGGCGAAGGCCTGGAGCTCGGCCTCGGTCACCGACCTCGACGCGACGATGGGCGCGGTCGTCGTGGCGGTGGCGGACCCCTCGGAGTCGTCGGCCGTCTCGCTGCCGCCCCCGCAGCCGCCCGCGACGAGCGCGAGCACGAGGCCGACGACGAGGACGGGGACCCAGGGTCGGTGCACGCGGGACATTCGTGCGGCTGTGGGTCGCGGATCACCCGAGGAAAGCGACACAGTGTCGATAACATGACGACATGTTGTCGACATCTCTGGAGCGCACCAGTGTTCTTCGCCTGGCGTGACCTCCTCCGCTCGTGGCGCCGCTTCGTCCTCGTGGGCGTGGTGGTGGCGCTGGTGGCCATCCTCTCCACCGTCCTCGCCGGCCTCGCCGACGGGCTCGTCCGTGACGGGACGTCGGGCCTGCGGGCCCTACCCCTCGACCACCTGGCCTTCGCCCCCGGCTCCCAGTCGGTGTTCAGCCGCTCGACCCTCGACGGCGACGCCCTCGCCGCCTGGGAGGACGTGCCCGGGGCCGAGGTCTCGCCGGTCGGCGTGTCCTTCGTGAACGCCGCGCCGGTCGATGAGGGCCCGAGCCTCGACCTGGCCCTGTTCGGGGTCCCGGCCGACAGCTTCCTCGTCGAGCGAGCCGAGGCCCAGGAGGCACTGGCCGGCGAGCCCGGCCTGGTGCTCGCCTCCGAGCTCCAGGAGGACGGCGTCGAGGTGGGCGACGAGTACCGCCTCGCCGGCACCGACGAGACCCTCCCGGTCCTCGGCTTCACCTTCGCCGGCTCGTACGGGCACGTCCCCCTCGCCTACACGTCGCTCGACACATGGCAGGCGGTCACCTTCGGCAACGACCCCCGTGGGCGCTTCTCGGCCCTCGGCCTCGACCTCTCCGACGTCCCGCCCGGCACCGATCTCACCGCGGTGGACGCCGCCGCCGGCACCGAGACGGTGACCAAGGCCGAGGCCTACAACGGCTCGCCGGGGTTCACCGCCGAGACCGCCACCATGTCGCTCATCCGGGGCTTCCTCGTCGTCATCTCGGCGCTGGTCGTCGGCGCCTTCTTCACGGTCCTGGCCGTGCAGCGCACCCGCCAGATCGGCCTGCTGAAGGCCATGGGCGCGTCCAGCCGCTACGTGCTGGTCGACGCCGTGGGCCAGATGCTCGTGGTCGTGGCGCTCGCCACCGCCGCGGGGACGGCACTCGGCGCGGCCGTCACCGCCCTTCTGGCGGGCGGCGCCGCCCCCATCGACCTCACCCTGTCCGGGACGCTGTCGACGGCGCTGGTGCTGGTGGTGGCCGGGCTCATCGGGTCGGTCATCCCCTTCCGACGCATCACCAAGGTCGAGCCCGCCATCGCGCTGGGGGTGGAGCCATGAGTATGCGCCCCGGCCTCGTCCTCGACCGCGTGACCTACGCCGTGCCCGACGGCGACGGCACCCGCGTGCTGCTCGACGCCGTCGATCTCACCGTCGCCCCCGGCGAGGTCGTGGTGGTCACCGGACCGTCGGGCTCGGGGAAGTCCACGCTGCTGGCCATCGCCGGCCTCCTGCGCCGACCTCAGGCGGGCGAGGTCCACGTCGGTGGTGAAGCCACCGCCGCGCTCAGCGAGCGCCGGCGCACCCGGGTCCGGGGCGACCACGTCGGCGTCGTCTACCAGTCGGCCAACCTGCTGGCGGCACTCACCGCTCGTGAGCAGCTCGAGCTGGTCGGCCACGTCAACGGCGTCGGGCGCGCTGACCGACGCCGGGGGGCCGATGCCCTGCTCGACGACGTGGGCCTCGCCGGCGCCGCCGGTCGGGTGCCCGCCCACCTCTCCGGTGGCGAGCGCCAGCGCATCGGCATCGCCCGTGCGCTTATGGCCGAGCCGTCGGTCCTGCTGGCCGACGAGCCCACGGCGTCGCTCGACCCCGCCCTCGGTGTCGAGGTCGTGCGCCTGCTGGCCGATGAGGCGCACCGGCGGGGGGTCGCCACCCTCATCGTCACCCACGACCGGGACCTGCTCGGCGCCGCCGACCGCCACCTCCACCTCGATCGGGGCGTGCTGATCGAACAGCCGCCAGACTGAGGCCGTGCCCCGCATCCAGGCCGACAGCGTCGCCGAGCACGTCGCCCGCCAGGAGGCGGCCGTGTTCGATGCCGCGCTGCGCCTGTTCGTCGAGCGGGGCTACGCCGCCGTCAGCCTGGGGGACATCGCCACCGAGGTCGGCCTGGCCCGCAACTCGCTCTACCGGTACTTCCCCGACAAGGCCCACATCCTGCTGCGGTGGTTCCGGGCCGAGCTGCCGGCGCAGGTCGAGCGGGCCGCCGAGGTGCTCGGCGGCGAGGGCCCGCCCCGAACCCGCATCGAGGCCTGGGTGGAGGACCAGCTCGACTACGCCCGCCAGCCCGAGCACGACCTGATCGTGGCGCTGGCCGAGGCGGCCGGCGACCTCGAGCCCGACGAGCTGGCCGAGCTGGCCGACAGCCACCGCCAGGTGCTGGCCCCCCTCGACGCGGCGTTGGTCGAAGCGGGCGTCACCGACGCCGACGAGCGGGGTGCGGTGGCCGACCTCATCGGCGGCCTGGTGATCGCTGCCGGCCAGCGAGAGGCGCGCCTGGGCGCGGCCGACCCCGAGGTGCGCGCCCAGATCGGCAGAGCCCTCGACGGCCTGCTCGGCGGCGGCGGTCCTGGCGGCGCTGGGTAGCGTTCGGCCATGGCGTTCAAGGGCTGGCCGGCGGAGGCGCTCGACTTCTACGAGGGCCTCGAGGCGGACAACACCAAGACCTACTGGAACGAGCACAAGGCCTTCTACGACGAGCAGGTGAAGGGCCCGATGGTCGCCCTGCTCGACGAGCTGGCCCCCGAGTTCGGCGAGGGCAAGGTGTTCCGGCCGTACCGAGACGTGCGCTTCAGCGCCGACAAGACGCCGTACAAGACCAACATCGGCGCCATGGTCGGCACCTACGGCTACGCCCACCTGGGCGCCGACGGCCTCGCCGCCGGCCGGGGCTACTACGTGATGGCCAAGGACCAGCTCGACCGCTACCGCCGCTCGGTGGCGGCCGACGCCACCGGCAGCGCCCTCGAGGACGTGATCTCGACGCTGGCGAAGAACGGCTACGAGGTCACCGCCCACGACACCCTCAAGACCGCGCCCCGGGGCTACCCCAAGGACCACCCCCGCATCGAGCTGCTCCGGTACAAGGGCCTGGCGGCGTGGAAGCAGTGGGAGCCGGCGGCGTGGCTCGGCACCGCCAAGGCCAAGGACCGACTCCTCGCCTTCTACCGTGCCGCCCAACCCCTCCAGGACTGGCTCGACACCCACGTCGGCCCCACCGAGCTCGAGGACCCCCGCCGGCGCTGATCGAAGCCAGTCAGACCTCGATCGGTGCGAGGTCGAGCTCTCGGTCGGCCGCACGGATGGTCACGTCGAACCATCGGAAGAACCCTTCCTGGCCGAGCAGGTGGTAGGGCCAGGGCCACGGCTCGCAGAAGCTGATCGGGGCTTCCCAGGCGATCGGCCCGATCTCCAGCCGGAGGGTGGCGGTCCGGGCCAGGAGGTGCTGGCCGCCGACGGCGATCGCTTCGGGCCGCAGATCCTCGAGGTCGAGTCCGGCTTCGTCGGCGACCCATCGGCCGAACCGGTTGTGCAGCGCCCCTGTGTCACACAGGGCGACGACGTCCACGACGTCCTCGTGCTCGACCGCGACGTCGAGCACCGGCCGGGGCACGAACCCGGTGCTGCCCGGTAGGCCCCGGAACGGGTAGGTCACCAACCGAACGCACCGATGTCGTTGCCCGGATCCTCGGGCACGCGGAAGATGGTGCCACGGAGCCCCATGGCCTTGAGCGCCCGGCGCACGGCATGAGGATCGGGTCCGGACGCCAGGACCTCGGTCCAATCCCGATCGACGGCCACGTGCTCCCCGCGATACGGCCGCAGAAGGTCCGCCTCAGCGGCCAAGCGCTCATCCGCAGCCGCCGTCGGTGCCGGGGACGCCGACACCGTCGGTGGGGAGCCGACCCGCCCGACGGTGAAGTGCAGTCGTTCGAGGACGCTCCGGGCCTGCGTGGTGATGAACGCCGAGCGGTCGAGGCCGGTGACCACGGCGATGACCTGCTTCGGTGGGTAGCGCCGCCCGTTGACGATGGCGTAGTGGTCCCGGAGCGGCTCAGGGGCGACGCCTTCCAGTGCACGTTCGACCTGGGACGTGGTCAGGTCGAACGGGTGGCGGGCGATCGTGGCGTGCACCGCGGGCATGTTCTTACTGTGTTCCTATCGCGCCGCCCGGTCAAGGACGTACGGGGTGCGTGTGCTCAGAAGCGCCAGCGGGTGGCGCCGCCGGGCTCGGTGGTGCGCAGGGCCATGGCCGACGTGGGCCTCACCCGGTAGAGGGCCCAGGGTGGTGATCCGGCGGACGGGGCGCTGAAGTCGGCGGTGAGGCGGGTGCCCGACTCGTCGACCCGGCAGGGCCAGCCGTCGGCGGCGTAGCGGGCGGCGAGGTCGGCGACGAGGTCCGGGTCCTCGACGAGCTCGGCCGTCCCCTCGGCCACGAGATCGAACGCCTCGGCGGCGACGCTCAGGGTGCAGCGGGGGTCGCGGGCGAGGTTGCGGCCCTTGCGGGTGGTCTCCCCGGTCTCGAACCAGAAGGCGCCGTGCACCCAGAGCGCTCCGATACCGGTCACGTGCGGCTTGCCGTCGGCGTCGATGGTGGCCAGCCAGCAGGTGTGGCGGTCCGGGCCGCCGGAGCCGGGCGCCTGCGGGAGACCCTGCTCGAGGGCATCGGTGACGAAGCCCCAGTCCACGAGGGGCAGGTCGTAGAGGTCGGCGAGGTTGGTGGCGTCCATGCTGGTCGGACCGCCGCCGAGGCCCGAACTCATCGCGGGACCCCCGTGGAGGCGAGCGCCGCCGTGACCAGTGTGGCGACCTGGCGGCCGACGGTCGTCAGCAGGTCGGCGTCGCGGCGGGCCCTCGCCAGGATGAAGCCGCCCTGGAGCGCGGCAATTGCGGTCGTGGCGAGTTCCTCGGCGCGGTCAGCGGGGAGGCCGGCGTCCCCGAGGCGCCGGGCGGCGGCGGCGGTCCAAGCCCGGAACACGTCGTCGGTGGCGGCCCGCAGGTCGTCGTCGCTGCTGGCCACCTCGCCGGCGATGGTGCCGATGGGGCACACGTCGAGGTAGTCGCCGGCGGCGAGCACGTCGGCGGCGCCGGCGAAGAAGTCGACGAACCCTTGGGCCACGTCGGGGGCGGCGTCGGCGATGGCCTCGTACAGCTCGCCGTAGACGGCGCCCGACTCCCGGACCGCGGCGGCGGCCAGCTCGGGCTTGCCGCCGGGGAAGTGGTGGTAGAGCGAGCCCGCCGGGGCGCCGGCGGCGGCCAGCACGTCCTTCACCGAGGTGCCCCGGTAGCCCCGAGCGCGCATGGCCTCGTTGGCGGCGGTGACGAGGCGGTCGCGGGTCGTCGACGGCACGCCTTGCATCCTAGAACGGTCGTTCTATTAGAATGATCGTTCTAGGAGGTGGTCGCCGTGTACAAGGCCGCAGTGAGGGCGATGGTCCGCCGGGGGATCCGGGAGCTCAACGGGGGCGACCCCACGTTCCTCCTGAAGCTGGCGTCCCCCGACGCCGAGCTGTGCTTCCCCGGCGACAACTCCTGGGCGTCCATGTTCCGCCCGGTGGTGAAAGGTGCCGAGCCCCATGTCACCCACCAGGGACTCGACGAGTGCCGGGCCTTCGCCGACCGCTTCGCCGCCGAGGGGCTGTGCCTCGAGGTCGAGGACATCCTCGTCAACGGCCCCCCGTGGCGCACCCGGGTGGCGGTTCGGGCGTGGGACCACAGCCCCGACGGCACCTACACCAATCGGGCGGTGGCGTGGCTCGAGCTCCGCTGGGGCCGCCTCCAGCGCTGGGAGGACTACGAGGACACCGAGCGCGTGGCGGCGTGGGACCGTGCCCGGGAGGCGGCGCCGGCTTGACCGCGCTCGTTCTTTGGACCGTTGACCGCGCCAGGCGCGGTGAACGGTCCAAAGAATCGCGGCGTGTCGCCGTCAGCGGTCGGAGAGCGTCTCTTCCATGTCGCCGGTGGCGGGGACGCCGTCGGCGAGCGCGTAGCGGAGGCAGACGACCCCGTTGGGGCTGGCCTGGGGTGGTGTGACGAGGGTGAGGTTCGAGGGGACGGCGCCGCCGGCGAAGACCTGCTTGCCCTGGCCCAGCACGATGGGGTGGATCCAGAGGTCCAGGCGGTCGAACAGCTTCTCGCGCAGCAGGGTCTGCACGAGATCCATGCTCCCCACGACGGAGACGTGCTCGTGGCGGTCGCGCAGCGCCCGCACGTCACCCGGCAGGTCGGAAGCCCCGACCTGGTGGGAGTCGTCCCACGCCAGGTCGGGCGTTCCGCGGGACGCGACGTACTTCGGGATGCGGTTGAAGAGCGCGGCGAAGGGGTTGGCGTCGGGATCCTGGCGGGGCCAGTAGTCGGCGAACACGTCGAAGGTGCGCCGGCCGAGCAGCAGGGCGTCGGTGTGCTCGTAGGCGGCGCCGATCTGCTCGCCGCTGACGTCGTCGATCAACGGCGCCTGCCACCCTCCGAAGGCGAACTCGTCGTCGGTGTCTTCGTCGGGCCCGCCGGGCGCCTGCCCGACGAGGTCGAGGGTGGCGAACAGCTCGATCTGGATGATGCCCATGGCGGCGCTCCCGTGCGTCGGAGATCTCGGTCGCACGGAGGACGGCGGCCCGCCCCCGGACTCATCGGTGGAGCACCCCCAACGGGATTCGAACCCGTGTTACCGGCGTGAAAGGCCGGCGTCCTAGGCCGCTGGACGATGGGGGCGGGACCTGAGCGATTGCATGTGCGAGACCTCCGACGACGAAGGAACCGCACGCGATGCCTGAGCAGGCGCTCACGACGACGGTCATCGTAGGGGACGATCCGCGCTGCGGGTCACCGCCGTCGGGTCTCGCCGAGATCGTCGTCGACCCGGAGACCGCACTGGGTGTGGGTCACGCCGCCCGCGCGTTGCCGTCAGCCGGCGCGGTCGAGGACGCGGGCAACCTCGGCGTCGAGCTTGGGCCGGTTGACGGCGAAGCGCTCTTCGCGGGTCGTGTCGCTCTCGAACTTGCGCGCCACGGCGGCGACGTGCTGGCGCTCGTCGGCCAGGGCGTCGAGCGACGACCCGGCCGCCCGGAGGCGGACCATCCGGTCGAGCACCGGGACCCCCGGCGTCCGGTAGGCGATGTCCTCGACGAGGCCGAGGGCCCGCTCGGGGTCCTCGGCGGATGCGTGGTACGCCAGGACGGCCAGGTAGGCGCTCTCCTCGTCCGGGTAGCGACCGTGGCAGTGCTCCCGTGCCGCTCGGGCGACGGCGGTCGGTCGGTCGCCGGGGGCACAGAGGAGCACCGCCCGGGTCAGGGCGTCGAGCGACCACGTCGTGCGTGCCGTCGGGTCGCCCGCCGGCGTCATCGTGGCGGCCACGGTGGGCGAGGAACGAAGGTCGGTGTCCGCCAGGACCGCCGCGGTGGCCACGGCCATGAGCACCGTGCCCAACGATGCTCGACCCACGCCGTACGCCTGCCAGAGCCGGCCGGCTTCCTCGTAGGCCGCGATGGCCTCGTCGGCGTGACCGAGGTGGGTGTAGGCGTGCACGGCGACCGTCGTGGCGAAGGCCCGGAGGGCGAGAGCCTCGGCGTCGTCGGCGACGGGTGACAGCGCCTCGAAGTCGTCGATCACGCCGCGGGGCTCGGCCCAGGACCGGAGCCAGCCGAGGTTGCCGGCGTTCTCGTGGCCGGGCCCGCCGACCAGCAGCCGCCACTCCCACGACCCGTCGTCGGGCGGCGGCGGATCGTCGATGTCGATCCCCTCCATGAGCGACAGGGCCAGCGCCTGCTCTCCCCACCACAACCGGGCGGATGTCCGCCCTCGGCCGGTGTCCCGGGCCGCCCGCTGGATCTCGCGGGCCGGGGGTCCGAGCCCCGCGACGGTGATGGTCTGGTGGTAGCTGGCCACGATCGTCGCGGCCCCCGCAGGGTCGGTCTGGGCGAGGTGGGCGGCGGCCGCGAAGGGGTCGACCGGAGACCGCAGCGGCCCCAGGTCGGCAGCGCTGAACAGCCAGGTGACCGGGTCGAGGGCCTCGACCTGGCTCAGGTACCACTGGGCGTGCACGTTGCGCGCGGTGCCGAGCTCACCGCGATGGCTCAGGTGCTCGAGGCCCCACTCCCGGACGGTCTCCAGGACCACGAACCGGGCCTCGCCACCCACGTCGTCGGCCCGCGAGAGCAGCGACTTGGCCACCAGTGAGGACACGCCGTCGGCGGCCGCAGCCGAGGAGAGCTCGCCCACGGCGGCGGCGATCTCGAGGGCGAAGGGTCCCGAGATCACGGCCAGGCGGGCGAGCAGGCCGCGCTCGTCGTCCGCCAGGAGGTCGATCGACCAGTCGATCGCCGCCCGCAGTGACTGCTGGCGGCGCAACTTGCCTCGGCGGCTACCCGCCAGGAGCGCGAAGCGGTCACCGAGGCCCTGCTCGATGTCGGCCAGGCCCATCGTCAGCGCCCGCCCGGCCGCCAGCTCGATGGCCAGGGGCAGGCCGTCGAGACGGGTGCAGATGGCGGCGATCGTGGCCAGGTCGTCCTCGGTCGGGGCGAACCCGGGGGCCAGGGCCACGACGCGCTCGACGAACAGCCGCACCGCCGGCGCGTCGGCCGTGGTGGCCAGGGGGCCGACCGGTACCAGGTGCTCTCCGTCGATATCCAGGTGTTCCCGCGACGTGGCGAGCAGGTGGAGCGTCGGCACATCGTCCACCAGCCGGTCGACGAGCTCGGCCACGTCGTCGATCAGGTGCTCGCAGTTGTCGACCACGACCAGGGTGGGCTGGGCGGCCAGGTGGCTGCACAGCTGGTCGTAAGGCGACGAGGTGACGACGAGTTGGACCGCCCGGCAGAAGGCGGGGAGGATCCCGTCGGGGTCGCCCACCGCGGCCAGGTCGGCGAAGTGCACACCGCCCTCGAAGTGCGCCCCGAGCTGCCCGGCGACCTCCACGGCGAGGCTCGTCTTGCCGATGCCGCCGGGGCCGACCAGCGTCACCAGCCGGTGCTCGACCACCTGGACGCGGACGTCGGCGACCTCCCGGTCGCGTCCCAGCAGTCGGGTCCGGCGCACCGGCAGGGTGTCCCGGTCCCGAACCACACCCCGGAGCGGGGGGAACTCCGTCGCCCCGACCTGCCAGAGCCGCAACGGCGCCGGCAGGTCGCGGAGCTGGTGCTCCCCCAGGTCGACGAGACGGTCGTCGTCGACCACGGCCGCCACCGCGTCGGTGCACAGGATCTGACCGCCGTGGCCCGCCGCCTCGACCCGGGCCGCGGCGTTCACCACGGGGCCGAAGTAGTCGCCGCCGCGTTCCTCGGCCTCGCCGAGGTGCAGGCCCATGCGGACCCGTAGTTCGGGACCGGGCCACCTCGCGGTCGCCAGGGCCTCCTGGGCGGCGCGGGCGGCGTCGTAGGCATCGGAGGCGCGGGAGAACGCCACGGCGAACGAGTCGCCGGCGGTGGCGAACACGTAGCCGCCCCCGGCCCCCACGGCCTCGCGCAGGATGCCGTCGTGGACCCGCAGGCTCGCCGACATGGCCTCGGGATCGGCCGCCCACCACCTCGTCGACCCCTCGACGTCGGTGAAGAGCAGCGTCACCACCCCCGAAGGAGGCCCACCCCCGGAACCCGCCACCGACCGAGTCTGACACGCCCGCCGCTCGCTCCGCCCGCCTGACTTCAGCGGACGACGGGGCGTTCCAGCGGCGGCAGGTCGGTGGTGCTCGTGTGGCGGCCGTCCTCACTCCACTCGGTGGCCCCGTGGCGGGCCAGCACGACGCTCGCCGGACTGCCCCTACCAGTCGGCCAGCGCCGCCACGATGTTCTCGAGGAGCCAGCCGAGGTAGCTGTACGCCGCGAACAGCGAGGCGTCGGGGTCGTCGGGGTCGATCTCGTCCATCTCCTCGGAGACGTCGAGGCGGGTGCCGAGGACGAGGCGGAGGTCGTTGACCGCGCCCATCCACGCGAGGAGCTGCTCCTCGGTGATGACGTCGGCGTCGAGGGTCTCCTCCACCTTGTCGAGGGCGGCCAGGCGGCCCTCGAGCAGGTCGTCGCGGACGAGCGACTGGTACTCGGCGTCGAGCTCGGCGTCGTCGGCGTAGGCCGTGGGGAAGAGGCGCTTGAGCGACGGGTCGACCGCCGCCCCTTCGGCGCCGCCGCCCGAGCCGGCCGTGAGCAGCTCGCGCAGCTGAGGGACGAGGGACGACAGGAGGTCGCGCTCCCAGCCGCGGAGACGCACGTCGTAGGCGCCGTCGCGCCGGCGGCGCACCAGAGCGCCGCGCTTGCCCAGCGCCACGGCCCCTACTCGTCTTTCTGCATGGTGGCCCAGAGGCCCTTCTCGTGCAGGCGGAACACGTCGAGCTCGGCCTTCTCCCGGGTGCCGCTCGACACCACCGCCTTGCCCTTGTGGTGCACGTCGAGCATCAGCTCGGTGGCCTTCTCGAGGCTGTAGCCGAACAGCTGCTGGAACACGAGGGTGACGTACGACATCAAGTTGATGGGGTCGTTCCAGACCAGCACGATCCACGGCAGGTCGGGCTCGGCGGTCTCGTCGAGGCCCGGCTCGTCGACCTGGATCGGAGCGGGAGCCACGGGGGTGGCGGGCACCGAGCGCTCCTACCCCCGCGCCGCGGCGGCCGGCTCGGGGGTCGCCGGCGTCGGGGCGTCGTCGTCACCCGCCTCGGCCGGGTGGGTGTGCAGGCCCAGCTCGAAGGTGAGCACGGCGATCCACACGCACACCGAGCCGAGCAGGTGGATGGCCACCAGCCCGACGGGCACGCCCATGAAGTACTGCGCGTAGCCGACCGCGGCCTGGGCCACGAGCACGACGAGGAGGATCTCGCCCCGTTTCAGGATGTCGGCGGAGAGCTCGCCTCGCCGCTTGAGCATCCAGAGCGTGGCCAGCGTGATGAGGCCGAAGAGGATGACCGAGCCGCCGTGCAGGCGGACGACCTCGCCCACGACGAGGTCGAGGCGCTCGACCTCGGCGTCACCGCCGTGCGGGCCGGCGCCGGTGACCACGGTGCCGAGCATGATGGCCAGCGCCGCCGACGCGACCATGATCCGGCCCATCCAGCGCGCCTCCGGCGAGACCGACGAGCGCGCCGGCGTCGGCGGCTGGCCGGCCAGGTGGTGCAACACGACGGCGTTCCAGATGATGACGATGGACAGCAGGAAGTGCGCCATCACGAACGGCGGGGAGAGCTCGACCAGGACGGTGATGCCGCCGAGGACGATCTGGCCGATCATGCCGGCCACGAGGCCCAGCGACCACCAGGTGAGGTCGCGCCGGCGCGGGGTGCGCACCAGCGAGCCGAGCACCGCGAGCATCACGGCGACCGAGAGGAGGCCCGTGAAGGTGCGGTTCACGAACTCGACCATGGCGTGGTACTCGAGGGGCGCCACGAGCTGGTCGTTCTCGCAGGTCGGCCAGTCGGTGCACCCGAGGCCGGAGCCGGTGAGGCGCACGGCGCCACCGGTGACCACGATCACCGAGAGCAGGACGAGGGCGAGCAGGGTGATCCGCTGGTAGGTGCGCGGGGAGCACCGGGGGAGCTGCATCGCCCCCGATCCTAGGGAGCGGGCCACTTGGGTCCGAATCGGCCGGAGGTCCTACCCTGGGGGCGTCATGCACCTCATCGCCCGGCGCTCGCTCGTGCACCAGGTCGGCGCCTACGTGGCGCTGACCAAGCCGCGCATCATCGAGCTGCTGCTGGTCACCACCCTGCCCACGATGGTGGTGGCCGAGCAGGGCATGCCGTCGGTGGGACTGATGGCGGCCACCCTCGTGGGCGGCACCCTCGCCGCCGGCGGGGCCAACGCCATCAACATGTACGTCGACCGCGACATCGACGCGGTCATGGAGCGCACCAAGGGCCGTCCGCTGGTCACCGGCGAGATGTCGCCGCGTGCCGCCCTCACCTTCGCCGTCGGCCTCGAGGTCGTGGCCTTCGTCGAGCTCTGGGTCCTGGTCAACCTGCTCAGCGCGGTGCTGGCCGTGTCGGCCTGCCTCTTCTACGTCTTCATCTACACGCTCTGGCTGAAGCGCACCTCGAAGCAGAACATCGTCATCGGCGGCGCCGCCGGCGCGGTGCCCGTCCTCGTCGGCTGGGCCGCGGTCACCGACAGCCTCGCCCTGGCCCCCTGGCTGATGTTCGCCATCATCTTCATCTGGACGCCGCCCCACTTCTGGGCGCTCGCCATCCGCTACCGCGAGGACTACGCCGCGGCCGACGTACCGATGCTCCCGGCGGTCGAGACGCTGCGCAACACGGCCGTCCAGATCCTCGTCTACACCGTCGTCCTCTGGGCCACGACGCTGCTCCTCGCCCCGGTCGCCGACCTCGGCTGGATCTACCTCGGCAGCGCCGTCGTGCTCGGCGGGATCTTCACCTGGATGTCCGTGCGCCTCCTGCGCAACCCCACGCCGGCGCTGGCCATGCGCCTGTTCACCTACTCGATCACGTACCTCACGTTGCTGTGGGCGGCCATGGCCGTCGACGTCCTCGTCGAGCACGGTCTGTGAGCGTCGGGGCGGCCATCCCGGCCGTTTTTCTGGCGCTCGGGCCGCGTGACTAGAGTTCGCCACCGAGCCGAGCCATGACTGTCACCGAGACCCGACCCGACACCGCGGCCGCACCTGAGGCCGAGGCACCCCCCGAACACGCGCCCACCTCGCGCGGCCTGCCTGCCGTCCTCGGCAGCGGCGACCACAAGGTCGTCGGCCGCCTCTGGATCGCGTTCTCCCTCCTCTACCTCTTCGTGGGCCTGGGCATCGCGGTGCTCCTCGGCCTCGAGGACGCAGATCTGGGGTCCTACGAGGTGCTGGGGTCCGACACGTACCTCCAGATGTTCAGCCTCTACCGGGTCACCGCGGTCTTCCTCGTGGTCATCCCGCTGTTCCTCGGCCTCGCCACCTACGTCGTGCCGCTCCAGGTCGGCGCCCGGTCGCTCGCCCTTCCCCGGGCCGCGGCGGCCGCCTTCTGGACGTGGGCCGTCGCCGGCGGCGTCCTGATCGCCTCCTACGCCATCGACGGCGGCCCCGGCGGCACCGACGCCGAGGGCACCGACCTCTGGATCGTGGCCTTCGGCCTGCTGGTGGTGGCGCTCGTCGCCGCCGCCGTCTGCGTCGCCACCACGGTCCTCGTCGACCGTGCCGAGGGCATGAGCCTCGTGCGCACGCCGCTGTTCTCGTGGTCGATGCTCGTCGCCTGCAGCGTCTGGATCCTCAGCCTCCCCGTCCTGCTCGCCAACCTGCTGGTCATCTACCTCGACCACCGGTACGGCCAGCAGCTCTTCGGCGTGGACGCCGACATCTGGGCGCAGGTCTCGTGGGCGTTCCACCAGCCGCAGATCTACGCCACGGCCATCCCGGTGTTCGGCATCGTCCTCGACGTCACCGCCACCGCCACCGGCGCCCGCCCCAAGTTCCGACAGGCCGCCATGGTCGCCACCGGCCTCTTCGGCGCTCTCGCCTTCGGCGCCTGGATGCAGCCCTACTTCAACGCCGAGGCCCTCGACGACCCTTGGTTCATCGGCGTGGCGTGGGTGAGCCTCCTCACGGTGCTCGTCCTTCTGCTGCTCGTGGGCGAGACGATGGGCCGCAACCGTCCCAAGTTCACCGCCCCCCTGGCCCTCTCGGTCGTCGCCTTCCTGCTCCTGCTCGGCGCCACCATCGCCGGCGGCTTCGCCGTGCTGGACGTGCTCGACCTCACCGGCACCACCTTCGCCTCCGGCCAGATGAACCTCACCCTCCTGGCGGCGCTCACCGGCGGGCTCGCCGGCGTCTGGTACTGGCTGCCCAAGATCTCGGGCCGCAAGGCGTCCGACGGCGCCGGGTCCCTGGTCGCCCTCCTGCTCCTGGCCGGTGCGACGCTCGTCGGCCTCGGCTCGCTGTGGAGCGGCGCCCTCGACCAGCCGCTCGCCCTCACCGCCGAGTACGTCGCCCGCGACGGCGTCGAGGCCCTCAACCTCGTCACCACCGCAGGCTTCGCGCTCCTGCTGCTCGCCGGCCTGGTCGCCGCGCTCGCCCTGGTGGTCGCCATCCGCAAGGGCACCACCTCCGACGCCGAGCACCGGCCCGACGACCCCTGGGGTGGCCAGACGCTCGAGTGGTCCACCACCTCGCCGCCGCCGTGGAACAACTTCGCCGAGGCCCCCGCCCTCGTGCTCACGGCCTCGCCCCTGCTCGACTCCGCTGAGGAAGGTGCCTGATGGCCACCGCCACCTCCACCCGCCCGGTGCCCGCCCTCGCACCCCCGCCGCAGCCCCGTCGGCCCCGTGCCCTGTTCGTGGGCACGGCCTTCGCCGCCGCCGCCGTGGGCATGGCCTTCCTGGGTCTGATCGGCATCTACATCGCGGTGCGCGCCGAGGCCATCGCCGGCGGCGGCA
This sequence comes from Acidimicrobiales bacterium, assembly GCA_016794585.1. NCBI lineage: Bacteria > Bacillati > Actinomycetota > Acidimicrobiia > Acidimicrobiales > Acidimicrobiales bacterium. The sequence continues at coordinate 24,152 of JAEUJM010000046.1, read as the reverse complement.
CCTGGCTGCCCGAGGGCGTCGTCATCCCCCTCACGCCGCCCAACGTGGCCATGGCCACCCTGTTGATGTCCGTGGTCACCATGCAGTGGGCCATCTACGCCATCGGCAACCGGGACCGAAACAACGCCTACCTGGCGCTCGGCCTGACCATCCTGCTGGGCGCGGCCTTCGCCAACTCCACCGCCTACCTCTACAGCCAGATGGGCCTGGTCATCGCCGACAGCACCGTCGGCGTCCTCGTCTACGCCATCTCGGGCGCCCACCTCGTGCTCACCATCGCCGCCCTCCTCTACATCGGCGTGGTGTCCCTGCGGGCCCTCGGCGGGGAGTACACGCCGCGTGACCGTGAAGGCCTGAGCTCGGCCGCCCTGTTCTGGTACGCCACCGTCGCCGTGTACGCGCTCATCTGGTACACGATCTTCATCACCAAGTAGGAGAGTCCGGCGAATGATCACCAAGGGATCGCGGTTCTTCTTCGGATTCGCCGCCCTCGCGTACGTGGGCGCCATCGTCTACGGCCTCAGCACGGGGGGCCACGTCTTCGGCGTGTTCTCCCTGGGCTACAAGGAGGGCGTCGGCGAGCACCTGGGCTACACCGTGCTGCTCGGCAGCGCCGTCGTGTCGGCGTTCCTCGGCTTCGTCTGCATCGCCCTGCGTGACGCCGACCCCGAGGCCGAGGCCCAGCTCGTCCACCTCGATCACGCCCCGCCGGCGGAGGCCATCAACCGCACGAACTTCTGGCCCATCGTGGCCGCCTTCTCCGTGGGCGCCATGGCCATCGGCCTGGTGGTGGGCTCGCAGCTCTTCGTGGCCGGTTGCGTCGGCCTCGGCATCGTCATCGTCGAGTGGGGCATCCGCAACTGGGCCGACCGTCGCACCGGCGACCCCGAGGTCAACCGCGAGATCCGCAACCGCATCATGTTGCCCATCGAGGTCCCCGTCGGCGCCCTGCTGTGCATCGGCTTGCTCGTGGCGCTCATCTCCCGGGTGTTCCTGGCCACCTCGAAGGAGGGCTCCACGGGGGTGGCCATCGTGGTCGCCGTCCTCGTGCTGGGCGTGGCCACCCTCATCGCCACCAAGCCCCGCCTCAGCGCCAACCTGATCAGTGGCCTGCTCCTGCTCGGCGGCATCGCCGTGCTGGCCGGTGGCATCACCGCCGCCTCCGTCGGCACCCGCGACTTCGAAGAGCACCACGACGACACCGAGTTCCAGCAGCCCCCGGTGGGCGGCGAGCTCCCGCCCGAGCGCCCGGACACCACCACCACCGTGGCCGGCGCACCCGTCGAGACGACGCTTCCGCCGGAAGAGCCCGGCTCGCCCGACGCCGACACCACCAGCACCACCGCCGTGGACGAGCTCTCGCCCACCACGGTGGCCCCTGACGCCGCAGACTCGACCACGACCACCGAGGCCTCGAATTGAGCCGCAACCGATCCGACGTTGGTTTGGCAGGTGACCCGCAGGTCGGCCAAGCTCCGAACGTGTCCGCTGCCCGACGCCGCTTCTCCCGCCTCGTGAAGGGAGTGCTCGGCCTCGGCGCCGTGTCGCTCCTGGCCGGGTGCGCCTCGGACAACCCCCTCGACATCTTCCAGGGCGACGGCACCGAGTCGCAGACCATCAACGACCTCCAGATCCCGGTCTTCATGATCGCGATCATCGTCGGGGTGCTGGTCATGGCCGCGGTGCTGTTCATCGTCATCAAGTTCCGGGCCAAGCCCGATGACGACGAGCTCCCCGCCCAGACCCACGGCGCCCTCGGCCTCGAGCTCGGCTGGACGCTGCTCCCGGCCCTGCTCCTCGCCTTCGTGGCGGTGGGCACGGTCGTCACCATCTTCGACCTCGCCGACGCGCCCGAGGACGCCATGGAGATCGACGTCTACGGCCAGCAGTGGTGGTGGGGCTTCGAGTACGACACCGACCAGGACGGCACCGTCGACATCACGACCGCCACCGAGATGGTCATCCCCGCCGGCGAGCCCGTCGTGGTCAACATCAAGTCGCGGGACGTGATCCACAGCTTCTGGATCCCGGCGCTGAACGGCAAGAAGGACGCCGTGCCCGGCCGCACCCACCAGCTCACCATCCAGGCCGACGAGCCCGGTGTCTACCGCGGCCAGTGCACCGAGTACTGCGGCCTCTCCCACAGCCGCATGCAGATGCGGGTCATCGCCCTCGAGCAGGCCGACTACGACGCCTGGGTCGAGAACCAGCTCCAGGACGCCGAGACCCCCCTCGATCCCGAGGCTGCCGCTGGCCTCGAGCTCTTCAAGGGGCAGTGCGTCACCTGCCACCAGATCAACGGCGTGGACGAGGTCGAGTTCGCGGCCCAGGTGTCGGGCGCCGCTCCGAACCTCACCCACCTCATGACCCGCAGCACCTACGCCGGCGGCATCTTCGACCTCTACGAGCAGGCCAACGACGGCGATCCGAACTACGACCTCGGCGGGATCCCGTACAACGACCTCCCCGAGGAAGGCACCTTCGACCGCAACCAGCTCGAGGCGTGGCTCCGCAACCCCCCGGCGGAGAAGCCCATGGCGCCGGACCCGACGCAGTACAGCCAGTACGGCCGGGGCATGCCCAACCTGAACCTGTCCGAGCAGCAGATCGACCAGCTGGTCGCCTACCTCGAGACCCTCAAGTAGGAAGTACATGGCCCTTACCGAGGAACGCCCACTCGCACTGACGACCGGCGACGAGGTCACCACCGACCACGAGCCGCTCGGCGTCTTCCGCCGACCCACCGCCACCGAAGGCTGGCGCAGCTGGGTCACCACCGTCGATCACAAGAAGATCGGCATCATGTACGGCTACACCGCCTTCTTCTTCTTCCTGGTGGGTGGCATCGAGGCCCTGCTGCTGCGCACGCAGCTGGCGGTGCCCAACAACAACGTGCTCAGCGCGGACACCTACAACCAGGTGTTCACCATGCACGGCATCACCATGGTCTTCCTGGTGATCATGCCGATGGCGGCCGCCTTCGCGAACTACCTCCTGCCGCTGCAGATCGGTGCCCGCGACGTCGCGTTCCCCCGCATGAACGCGTTCAGCTACTGGTGCTTCCTCTTCGGTGGCATCTTCCTCAACACCAGCTGGGTGCTGGGCGGCGCGGCCGACGGCGGCTGGTTCGCCTACGCCCCCAACACCGGCGTCGTCTTCTCGCCGTCGCACGGCCTCGACTTCTTCACCCTGGGCCTGCTCATCACCGGTATCGCCTCGCTGGTCAGCTCGGTGAACCTCACCGTCACCGTGCTCAACATGCGGGCACCGGGCATGACCCTCATGCGCATGCCGGTGTTCACCTGGATGGTGCTGGTGGTGCAGGTGCTCCTGGTGTTCGCCCTCCCGGTGATCACCCTGGCCCTGCTGCTGCTCACCTTCGAGCGCCTCTTCGACGCCCAGTTCTTCAACCCGGCGGCCGGCGCCGACCCGCTGCTGTGGGAGAACCTCTTCTGGATCTTCGGCCACCCCGAGGTCTACATCCTCATCCTGCCGTCGTTCGGCATCGTGTCCGAGGTCATCCCGGTCTTCTCCCGCAAGCCCATCTTCGGCTACCCGTTCATGGTCTTCTCGGGCATCGCCATCGGCTTCATGGGCTGGGGCGTGTGGGCCCACCACATGTTCGCCTCGGGCATCGGCCCCATCTCGGTCGCTGCGTTCTCGCTGTCGACCATGTTCATCGCCGTGCCCACCGGCGTGAAGATCCTCAACTGGCTCGCCACCATGTGGGGCGGCAAATTGACCTTCACCACCCCGATGCTGTTCGCCATCGGCCTGGTGGCGATGTTCACCATCGGTGGCCTGTCGGGCGTCACCCACTCGGTGGCGCCGTCCGACACCCAGCAGACCGACACCTACTACATCGTCGCCCACTTCCACTACGTGCTCTTCGGCGGCGCCCTCATGGGCCTCTTCGCCGGCTTCTACTTCTGGTGGCCCAAGGTCTACGGGCACTTCCTCGGCGAGCGCATGGGCAAGGTGCACTTCTGGCTGATGCTGCTCGGCTTCAACCTCACCTTCGGGCCCATGCACATCCTGGGCCTCCAGGGCATGTCGCGACGCATCTGGACCTACGACGACGGCCTCGGCTTCAACTTCTGGAACCTGGTCTCCACCATCGGTGCCTTCATGATCGCCGTGTCCATCCTCGTGTTCATGGCCAACGTGTGGCGCAGCCGGGTGAAGGCCAAGGGCCAGCCGCCCGTCGGGCCCGACCCGTGGGACTCCCGCAGCCTCGAGTGGATCACCCCGTCGCCGGTGCCCGAGTACAACTTCTCGGAGATCCCGGTGGTGACGGGTCGCGACGAGTTCTGGAACCGCAAGTACGGCGAGGACGAGTCCGGCCGCCTGGTGCGTCTGCACTCCGACGAAGAGGTCTGCCAGGCCCCGGGGGCCACCGGCATCCACCTGCCCTCACCGTCCTACTGGCCCATCGTGTTGTCCTTCGGCCTGCCCTTCGTCGGCTACGGCCTGATCTACAGCCTCTGGTGGGCGGCCTTCGGTGCCATCTTCGTCATCGCCGGGATCTACGGCTGGGCCCTCGAGCCCGCCGATGACGACGAGGACCCCCACGGCCACGACGACCACGACGACCACGGCCCGAGTGGCGACGACGCCGCCGAGGCGCCGACCGCCGTCACCGAGGAGGCCCCCGTTGGCTGACACCGCCACCCACGACATCACCCTCTCGGAGGCCTTCGCCGCCGAGGTGGGCTCGGGGGAGCACGCCACCAACACCGGCTACTCCAACGAGAAGCTGGGCATGTGGGTCTTCCTCGGCTCCGAGTGCCTGCTCTTCGGCGGACTCATCAGCACGTACCTGCTCTACCAGGACCGTGCCATCGAGGGCCCGCTGCCCAAGGACCTCTACGACATCCCCTTCACCTCGGTGAGCTCGTTCGTGCTGCTCATGAGCTCGCTCACCATGGTGCTGGCGGTGGGCTCGTGGATGCGGGGGGACCTGCGCCGCGGCCGCACCTGGCTACTCACCACCGCCCTCCTCGGCGGCATCTTCATCGCCGGCCAGGTGTACGAGTTCACGTCCTTCGTCAAGGAGGGCATGGGCTACACCACCAACCTCGCCGCCTCGTCGTTCTACACGCTGACCGGCTTCCACGGCGTCCACGTCACCGTCGGCATCATCATGTTGGTGTCGCTGGCCGCCCTGTCGTTCACCGGGCGCCTCGGCGCCGACCGGGCCGAGACGGTCGAGATCGTCGGCCTGTACTGGCACTTCGTCGACGTCGTGTGGATCCTCATCTTCACGATCGTCTACCTGATCACCTAGGAGCCCCATGAGCACCACCGAGACGGCGGCTCCCGCCGAGCAGGACGCGGACGCCGGCCACGCCGAGCACGACGAGCACATGCACCCGAGCGACTGGAAGTACGTCCAGATCGCCATCATCCTCGCGGTGCTCACCGCCGCCGAGGTGGCCACCTACTACATCGACACCGGCCCGCTCGAGATCCCGATCCTGATCACCATCATGGTCATCAAGTTCGTGCTCGTGCTCATGTGGTTCATGCACCTGAAGTTCGACAGCCCGCTGTTCACCAAGACGTTCGTGGCCGGGTTGGCCATGGCGGTGGTGGTCTACGTCGCGGTTTTGTCGATGTTCGAGTTCTGGAGCTGACGGAGCCCTCGCCATGACCGTCGTCGCCGCCCTGCAGCCCTGGCGGTGGCAGCCGCATCCCGAGGTCTGGTTCGTCCTCATCAGCCTGGTGGCCCTGGGCTGGTACGCCGCCAAGGTCATCGGCCCCAAGGTCGTCCCCGAGGGCGAGCCCATCATCACCCGACGCCAGCGGGGCTTCTTCATCGCCGGCATGGTCATGTTGTGGCTGGCCGCCGACTGGCCGCTGCACGACATCGCCGAGCAGTACCTGTACGCACTGCACATGATCCAGCACTTCGTGCTGGCGTACATCGTGCCGCCGCTGTTCCTGCTGGCCACCCCCACCTGGCTCGCTCGCCTCATCATCGGCGAGGGGCGGCTGTGGCGCTGGCTGAAGGTCCTGGCCTTCCCGGTGGTGGCCGCGGTCATCTTCAACGGGGTGGTCATCTTCACCCACTGGCCCACCGTGGTGAACTTCTCGGTCGAGAACGGCATCGTCCACTACAGCGTCCACGTGCTGGTGGTCTTCAGCGCACTGCTCATGTGGATGCCGGTGTGCGGCCCCTTCCCCGAGCTGCGCATGTCGCTGCCGGGCCAGATGATCTACCTGTTCCTGATGTCGATCGTGCCCACGGTGCCGGCGGCGTGGCTCACGCTCGGCGGCACGGTGATCTACGAGACCTACGACGACCCCCAGCGCCTGTGGGGGATCAGCGCCCTCGCCGACCAGCAGATGGCCGGTCTCATCATGAAGCTGGGCGGCAGCGCCTACCTGTGGGGCGTGATCAGCGTGATGTTCTTCCAGTGGGCGGCCCGCCACGAGCGCGCCGAGCGCACCGGTGAGGTGCTCAGCGAGCGCGACGTGTTGACGTGGCAGCACGTCGAGGCGCAGTTCGACGAGCACCCGGCCCCCACCGAGCCCCCCGCTACTCCCAGCGGAACGTGAGGGCCGCCGCCACCGGTGTGGCGATGGCCCAGAGGACGAGCGTGGCCCACGCCCATCCCGGCACCGACGCGCCGGCGGTGAGGGTGCCATCGACGCCGGCGGCGAGGGCGGCCGCGGGCAGCAGCTCCGCGAACGCCTCGAGGGGGCCAGGCAGCTCCGACAGCGGGATGATCATGCCGCCGAGGAGCAGCAGCACCAGGTAGAGCCCATTGGCCAGGGCCAGCGTGAGCTCGGCCCGCAGGGTGCCCGCCATGAGCAGGCCGAGGCCGGCGAAGGCCACGGTCCCCAACGCGGCGACGACGAGGAACGGCAGCCACGTGGCCTCCGGCTCCCATCCCAGCAGGAGGGAGAGGGGGACCAGGACGAGGAGCTGCACCACCTCGACCGCGAGCACCGCGGTGGTCTTTGCCATGAGGAGCCGGGGACGCCCGAGGGGAGTGGCGCCGAGCCGCTTGAGCACCCCGTACTGGCGCTCGAAGCCGGTGGCGATGGCCACGTTGACCATGGCCGTGGACATCAGGGCGAGGGCGATGACCCCGGGGGCGAGGAAGTCGATGGGCTCGTCGACGCCGGCGGGCTTCGGCAGCACGTCCACCTGCGAGAAGAACACGAGCAGCAGCACGGGGATGCCGAGGGTGAGCAGGATCGACTCGCCCCGGCGCAGGGTGAGGACCAGCTCCGTGCGGGCCTGGGCCAGGTAGGCCGTCATCGGGGGCCCTCCCCCCGACGGCGTCGCCTCCGCCGGGCGAGGCCGCCGCGTGCCGCCTCCGGGCGGGCGCTGTCCGCGACCTCGGGACCGCTCTGGGCGCCCTCCGCGCTGGCCGTGAGGCGCAGGAAGACGTCCTCGAGGCGCTGGCGACCGGCGCGCAGATCGGCGAGGGGCAGGTCGTGGTCGGCCAGCCAGGCGGTGAGGGCGGCCACGGCGGCGGGGGTGGCGGCGGTGTCGACCCGGTACTCCCCGGGAGACTCCTCGTCCACGGAGGCCCCGAGGCGGGCACCCAGGTCGGCGACGTCGAGGCCGGGTGGGGCCCCGAAGCGGATCTCCTCGCCCGCGCCTGCGGTCATCAGCTCGGCGGGGGTCCCCACCCCGACCACCTGGCCGTGGTCGATGATGACCACCCGGTCGGCGAGCTTCTCGGCCTCGTCGAGGTCGTGGGTGGTGACCAGCACGCAGACGCCGTCGTCACGCAGTTCACGGATCACCTCGCGGATGAGCTGGCGCCCGCTGATGTCGATGCCCGAGGTGGGCTCGTCGAGGAAGGCCACCTCGGGCCGGCCGACCAGGGCGAGGGCCAGCGAGAGGCGCTGTGCTTCCCCGCCCGACAGCCGGCGCACCGGGGTGGCCGCCTTGTCGGCCAGGCCCACCCTCTCGAGCAGTCGGTCGGGTGCGTGTGCCCCCGGGTAGTAGGCGGCGAAGAGCCGAACCGCCTCTCGAGGGGTGATGCCGGGGTAGACGCCGCCCTGCTGGAGCATCACGCCGATGCGGGGGACGAGGGCACTGTGGTCGCGACCCGGGTCGAGGCCGAGCACCCGCACCGTGCCCGAGGTGGCGGCCCGGTACCCCTCGAGGGTCTCGACGGTGCTGGTCTTGCCGGCGCCGTTGGGCCCGAGGAGCCCGACCACCTCGCCGGCGTCGGCGTGCATCGAGAGCCCGTCGACCGCGGTGAGCGGGCCGTAGCGGATGGTGAGGTCTTCGACCTCGATTGTCGGCACGGCGCCAAGCTACGCGCCGAATACGCTCGCCCCATGATCGACATCCACCGGCTCCGGGCCGACCCCGAGGCGGTGACCGCCGCCATCGCCCGCCGTGGCGACGGCGTCGAGGGGGTCGAGCGGGTGCTCGCCCTCGATGCCGAGCAGCGGGCACTGACCACCGAGCGCGACGACCTGCGGGCCCGCATCAACGCCCTGTCGAAGCAGGTGGGCACCCTTCGGCGGGAAGGCAACGTGGCCGAGGCCGAGGCCGTGCAGGAGGACAGCCGGGCCCTCGGGGCCACCGAGAAGGAGGTGGCCGAGCGAGCCGACGCGGTGGCCGCCGAGGTCACCGAGCTGCTGCTCTACCTCCCCAACCTCCCCGCCGAGGACTGCCCCGACGGCGCCGGCGAGGACGACAACGTCGTGCTGCGGGTCGAGGCCTTCGACGCCGAGGCCTACGGCGAGCACCAACGGGTCCCGCACTGGGAGGTCGGCGAGGCGCTCGGACTGCTCGACATGGAGCGCGGCGCCAAGCTCTCGGGCTCGATGTTTCCCATGTACCGCGGCGGGGGCGCCACCCTGGCGCGGGCGCTGTGTCAGGCCGCCCTCGACCGCAACGCCGACGCCTTCGAGGAGATCCGCCCGCCCACCCTCGTGCGCACCGACACCATGGTGTCCACGGGCCACCTGCCCAAGTTCATCGACGACGCCTACCACCTCGAGCGCGACGACCTCTGGGCCATCCCCACGGCCGAGGTGCCCCTCACGTCCCTGGGTCGGGACGAGATCCTCGACGAGGCCGACCTCCCCATGCGCCTCATGGCCCACACGTCCTGTTTCCGTCGCGAGGCGGGTTCGGCTGGGCGCGACACCCGGGGCCTCCTTCGGGTGCACGAGTTCGACAAGGTCGAGATCCTGGCGTACACCACGCCCGACCAGGCCAGAGCGATGCACGAGGAGATCCTGGCCCGGGCCGAGGGGCTCATCGCCGACCTCGGGCTGGCCTACCGAATCCTCGATCTGTGCGCCGGCGACATCGGCAATTCAGCCGCCCGCACCTGGGACATCGAGGTCTACTCGCCCGGGGTCGACCAATGGCTCGAGGTGTCGTCGGTGTCTTGGTTCACCGACTACCAGGCCCGGCGGGCCAACATCCGCTACCGGCCGGCGCCGGCCGAGGGCGAGACCAAGCCCGGGCGCCCGCAGGTGGTCCACACCCTCAACGGTTCCGCGCTGGCGGTCCCCCGCGTCTGGGCCGCCGTGGTGGAGACCCATCGCCAGCCCGACGGCACCGTCGCACTCCCCGAGGTGCTGCACCCCTACCTGCGGGGTCGGCCGGTGCTCGGCGCGTAAGCCCCGCCTGCGGTTGGGAGTGCCTGCGGACCGTCCGGTAACGTCCGTCCCGTGGAGACCCCGTTCTTCGACACCACTGTCCTCGCCCTCGAGCGGGCCCAGATCTTCTTCAGCGTGGCCCTCGGCCTCGTGGCCCTGCTCATCACCTTCTTCGCCGTCTACGTCGCTTGGACCACCATGTGGGGCAACCGCTGGTACCCCAAGGCACCGAGCGCCGGCGACGTGAGCAACCCGGAGTGAGCACGCCGACATGAGCCCTGCCAGCACCGTCTACAAGGGGAAGTCCGGCCAGTGGGCCTTCGTGAGCCACCGGGTCACGGGCTTCCTCGTCTTCATGTTCCTGCTGCTCCACATCGTCGACGTCTCGCTCGTCAACATCGACCCTGAGCTCTACGACACCGTCCACGCCCTCTACGGCAACGTGTTGCTGCGCCTGTTCGAGTGCGGCCTGCTCTTCGCCCTGCTCTACCACTCGATGAACGGCCTACGTATCGTGCTGGTCGACTTCTTCCCCGGCGTCATCCGCAAGGAGAAGATGCTCACCGGCCTCGTCGTGTTCATCACCCTGGCCGCCGGCATCCCCGGTTCGATCGTGATCCTCTGGCCCTTCATCGACGGGAGGATCCTCTGATGGCCGCTCCCACGAAGCCCTCGCCGGGCAAGCGCGCCCCCGTCGTCGACCGCAAGCCGAAGGCCAACTTCGAGACGTGGTCGTGGTACTTCATGCGCATCTCGGGCCTGGTGCTGATCTTCCTGAGCCTGCTGCACTTCTCGATCACCCACATCATCAACGACGTGGTCGAGACCGACGCCGAGTTCGTGGCCAACCGCTGGGACAACCCCCTGTGGCGCCTCTTCGACTGGACCCTGCTCACCTTGGCGCTGTTCCACGGCCTCAACGGCGTGCGCTGGATCATCGACGACTACGTGCGCTCGCCCGGCAAGCGGGCCGCCACCAAGGCCGTGACCTACGGCGTGAGCGGCATCCTCTTCGCCTACGGCACCCTCGTCATCGTCACCTACGGCGGCTGACGGGGCGGCGGGTCAGTACCCGCCCTCGCCCATGCGGCGGATCGCGGTGCTCTCCTGACGGGCGGTCTCCCGTCCCACCGCACGGGTCGCGCCGGCGTCATCGCGGAGCGAGCCCTCGGCCCCGAGGGCGGTCGCCCCGGTGATCTGCCGTCGGGTGCGCCACTGCAGGAGCGCGGTGGCCCCGAGCAGGAGGAGGGCCACGAGCAACAGCGCACCGAGGAACATGGGGAGGACGCTACGCCTCCGGGTCGCCCCTGTCACCAGGTAGTTCATCCGATGACGAGCCGGGTGGCGCCGGCCAGCGGCTGGGGTCGGCGAGGTCACGCAGGTCCCGGTCGTCGGGCGTCGCCGCAGCCTCCTTGGCCCGGCGCTGTCCCCACTGGTGCAGCAGCAGGCCGCCGATGAGGAGAAGACCGAAGACGATGGCCACCGCTGCCATGGGTCAGCTCCCGGCGCGTCCGGCGATCAAAGGGAGATCGAGGTAGGTCTTGATGCCGGGCTCGGCGGCGCAGACGTAGGGGACGGCGTTCACGCAGTGCATGGCGGTCGCCACGATGCCGGCGTTGCGCTCGATGCCCTCGTCGAGGGTGGCGGGGTGAATGCCGTGGAACGTGACCGACAGCGGCGGGTCGGCGTCGAAGGCGATCTCGAAGCGCTGGCCCTCGGGGCCGAAGTCCCACGGCGGGTCGAGGTGCTCCTCACCCATCAGCCAGTTGACTGCGGCCGTGATCACGGGTTGGCCGTCGACCGTGCCCTGCCAGCGGAAGCGCTGCGCCGCCACCGTGCCGGTCTCGAGCACGCCGACCGGGGTGTCGATGGGCGCCGTGGCCACCGCGGTTTCGTGCACCACGCGCTTCTCGTCGTCGAGCTCCCAGCCCATGGCGTCGGCGATCATGTCGATGGACTGGCAGAACCCGTGGCCGAGGAGGTCGGCCATCCCCGAGGCGGCCGCCTGCTCGGCGGTCTTGCCGAACATCATGATCTCGCGCACCACGAACTCGGTGGCGTAGCTGCGGATGTCGGAGAACTCCTCGGCTCGCACGTGGCGGATGCCCGTGCACAGCGACGAGAGCATGAGCGGGAAGCGTTCGGTGATGCCGCCGGGATGGATACCCGTCCCGTGCAGGGTGACCTCGGCCTGGCGGCAGACCCCCTCGAGCGCAGCGAGGTCGGTGCTCTTGAAGGGGTACACCCAGCCGACGGGGGTCACGAGGTTCTTGCCCGAGGCGAGGATGGCATGCACGTCGGCCTCGTCGGCCAGCATCGGGCTGTAAACCACGCAGTCGGCGTCGAGGTCGTAGATGGCCTGCTTGTCCGTGGTGGCGGTGACCCCGAGCGCGTCGATCCCGGCGATCTCGCCGGCGTCACGGCCCGCCTTCGCACCGCTCGACACCCAACAGCCGACCAGTTCGAGCTCGGGGTGAGCGGCGATGCCCTCGATGGCCGCCCGCCCGACGTTGCCCGTGGCCCACTGGATCACCCGATAGCTCATGGCGTTGTTCTACTCCTGGTGACGACCGGGCGCGGGACGGGGTAGGGACCGACCATGACCTCCACCGACTCCCCCTCGACCGCCGACGGCACCGTGCTCGACGGCGGCGACTCGAGCGCCGGCCCGCAGCGGGTGCCCCTGAACGTCTACGAGACCACCGAGGCCGTGGTCATCGTCGCCCCGATGCCGGGCGTCCAGGCCGACGATGTCGGCGTGGCCGTCGAGTCCGGCACCCTCCGGCTGGCCGCCCGCCTGCGCACCGCCGCCCCCAAGGACTACCTGCTGCACGAATGGGACTACGGCGCCTACGAGCGCGAGTTCGACCTTCCCGCCGGCTTCGACGGCCCCGTGAGCGCGTCACTCGGCAACGGCCAGCTGGCCGTGCGCGTCGAGCGGGCCGGTGACCGCGGCGACGCCGCGGTCACCGTGCAGCCGGCCACGGCCGGCGCCGACGACTGACCATCCGTCCGTCTGGTTCTGAGCGCTACGCCGCCGCGCTTCCCTGGTCGGCCGGTTCCCGATCGGCTTGTTCTCGGTCGGCACCGGGATCGGGGTCGCGGCGGTTGTCGAGGTGTTCGCGTCGCCATCGTTGGCGGCGGCGGATCTCGGCGTCGAGGCGTTCCTTCCACCGGTTGTGGGGGCCGCACTTGGGGTCGCCGTTCTCGGCGGCGGTGGGGCCGCCGTCGGTGAACGGGACCAGGTGGTCGATCTGGCAGCGCCACGAGGGGACGTCGCACCCGGCGCCGTGCCCGCAGTAGGGGTGGGTGAGTTGCACCGCGGTGCGCAGGTCGCCGGTGAAGCCCCGGTGGGTCTGGCCGAAGTGCAGGGGGACCCCGTCGGGGTCGAGGATCAACCCGCGGAGGTGTCCGGCGAGCCCGAGCGAGAGGGCTTGGGAGGGGGCGATGATGGTGCCGTCGTCGAGGCGGCAGGTGCGCTCGTCGGGGAACCGGAGATCGGTGCGGCCCTCGAGGCGGGCGAGCTCGGCGCAGAACGTGGCCCAGTCCATGACCACGTTGAGGACCGTCTTGGTGGCGGTGCCGGCCGCGCCGAGCGACATGGCGCCTGAGCGCTCGGCCATCAAGATCAGCGCAGCCGCCCGCCGTTCCGCCGGGTTGCGATGGAGGTCTGCGGCAGTGACGTTGCCTTCGCCGAGGCGGGCGGTCGCTTCGGCCCAGTCCTGGGCGAACAACCAGTCGCACAACCGGTCGAGCTCGCGAGTCACCAGCGACCCGCCCACCCGGCCCAGCCACCCGTCCAGGCGGACCTGGCCCTGGAAGCTCTCGGAGGCGTGGAGGTGCTCGTCGGCCAGTTCGGCTTCGGCGTCGTCGTCGGCGCCTTGGGGGTCGACGATGGCGGTCCAGTACTCGAGCTCGTCGAGGAACAACCGGAACCGCTTGTCGATGGCGTGACCGACCAGGCGCCGCTCGGAGTCGGTGAACACCTGCTCGCGCCCGGTTCGCACCGAGATCAGCTCGTCGACGTGATCGACGTTGATCTCCCCGCGGGCGAACGCCGCCCACGTCACGGGCATGCCCCGCAGGGCCTTGCCTTGGCGCACCCGCCGGTCGGCCACGCACTTGCGTTCGCGGCCGACGGTGACCATCCACGCCGCCGCGGACCGGGACCCGTTCGCCGCCCACTCCTTCGACGCGTCGAACGCCCCCGCCAACCGGGCGTCGAGCGCAGCGCACTTGTTGCGGATCCGGACCTGGCGCTCGAGTGCCTCGGCCAGCACCGACCCCGGCAACCCCGCCGGGTCGTGGGCCATCGCCTCGTCCAGTTGGGTCTCGAGGTCTTCGAGTGCGGTGAGGATCGACGACACAGGGCGGCTCCCAGGAACAACGACTCGGGTGCACTGGCTACCGGCAGACGCCTCGCGGCGGCCGGGCGTCGGGAGCGGCGAACGCACTGCCCGTGGGACCTCACGACGAACATCGTCGTCGTGGCCCTGGCTCACACATGCGTCGCAGGCCCTGCATTCCGACTACCGGACACCGTAGCTGAACGAACACACGTTCGCAAGTGCTGAAACCCAGAATCTGGCCCTTTCGGTCGGGTGGAGGCATCGCTACCGTGCGGCCATGGCCATGGCCGCACCCCCGCGCCTCAGCGCAGATGAGTTCGTCGCCCTCCCTGGCGTCCTGAAGAACACGCAGCTCATCGACGGGGAGATCGTCGTGGACACGCCCAACACCCGCCACCAGCGGCTCTCCGACTGGATCCTGCACAAGCTGATGTCCTTCGCCGAGGAGCATCCGGAGGCGGGCGAGGCGGGCTCGGGCCTCCAGGCGCGGATGGACGACCACAACGTGTTCGTGCCCGACGTCTGGTGGCGCACGGACGAGCACCGCCTGCCGCGAGAAGGTCGTGGCCATGAGGGCCCGCTCGACCTCGTGGTGGAGGTCCGGTCGCCGACGACGTGGCGCTACGACGTGCACGTCAAGAAGTCGCGCTACGAGGCCGGCGGCGTCCCCGAGCTCTGGCTGGTCGACACCGTGGCCGATTCGGTCCTGGTGTTCCGTCGGTCGAAGCCGGCCGAGCCGCTCTTCGACCTCGCCCTCGAGGTCACCGCTCCCGAGCACCTCACCACCCCGGTGATCCCCGGCTTCGCCCTGGATCTCGACGTCCTCTTCGACCGCTGAAGGCGGATCCGGGGGATCAGCCGGTGAAGGCGGGCGTCGCGGCGATGGGTGTGGCGGGCGAGGTCGGGCCGTCGGCGAACGACAGCGCCAATGTCGCGTCCGGCCCGTCATCGTCGTCGTATTGCCAGAGCCAGAGCTCGCACGGCGTGGCGAAGCAGTCGACCGGCGGGTCGTCGAACACACCGTGGGTGTACGTGGTGTGGACGGTCAGTCGGCCGTGGCCCGTCCCGTCGGCGTCGGCCCGCAGGTCCTGCTCGTCGCCACAGATCTCCCGGACGAGGGCGTCGGGAGCACACTGGCCGATCACGAAGCGCTCGCCGGCGAACAGGCCGGACACCGCGAACGAGACCGTCTGGCCGTCCCGCAGGCCGGTCGTCGGCGTGGCGGTGAGCCGGGCCTCGGGCGCGACGGGCGCGTCCGGGTCGTAGCCGAGTGCGGCGGCGCCGTCGCTGTTGCCCGGCACCTCCTCGGTGACCACGAGGAAGCACGCGACCTGCCGGCAGTCGAAGGGTGGGGCCGCCTCCGGTGTCGACGACTCGTAGCGGACCCCCGGGTGCACGATCGTCCGGAGCCGCACATCGGTCTCGACGTGCCCCGTCGAGTCGCTGCCGACGTCGGCGGCGAGCGCAGAGCCCTCGAAGCAGCGGTCGAACGGTGATGGCCCGTCGCAGAGCTTCACGCGCACCCACTCACTCGGCGTGAACCCGTCCACTTCGACGCGCACCACCTGTCCGTCCACGAGGTCGGTGTCCGGCGTGACCGTCACCGTCGGCGGCGGTTCGAGGGCCGCCCCCGGGTCGAAGGTCAGCGGCGCGTCGACCGCGTCGGTGCCGGCCTCCGTGACGGCGCGCACGACGCACATGCCCGGTGCCACCCGGCAGTCCACCTCGACCCCGTCCTCGCCTCGGAACACCGCCTGGACGCGTAGGTCCTGGTCGACGGTGCCGCCCGGTCCCTGCACCGGGTCGGCGGCGACGTCGCTGATGTGGCAGCCACGCCGGGTCGCGCCGGCGGCGCACTGCTGGAACAGCACGTAGCCGAAGCGCAACTCGTCGAAGCCGTCGCCGTGCGCTGCGATGACCTGCCCGTCGACCAGCCCCGTGCTCGGCGTCGCCGTCACGGTCGGCGTCGGCGGCGGGGCGGCCAACGCTGGTGTCGGGGCGTAGGCGACCACGGCGAGCAACCCGAGGAGGAGGGTGCGGGCGGGGCGGATCATCCGGTGAACCTGGGCGAGGCGGCGGCGGGCTCGGGGACCAGCGCGCCGTTGGCCGATGCGAAGGAGAGGGCGACCCTCGGCACGAGGACGGCGTCCATGTCGATCATCCGGGCCAACCCGATGGCGCAGGGCATGACCCGACAATCGATCTCCTCGTCGCGGATCTCGTCGGGGAAGTGGTCGCGCACCGTCATGCGGGTCGCGTAGCTACCGCCATCGCCCGCGACGACGTCGGTCCAACCGTGCGGATCGCACGTGTAGTAGAGGTGGGCCCGGGTCGGCACCAGGCACTCCACGACGGAGAAGTGCTCGCCCGGGATGAGCCCCTCGACGGCGACGTCGACGGCTTGACCGTCGACCAGCCCGGTCGATGGCGTCACCGTGATGGAGGGCTCCGGGGCGAGGGGAGCATCCGGGTCGAAGGCGACCCGGGCGGCGACGTTGTTGTTGAGGCTCTGGCCCTCGGTGGCCACCAGGTGGCAATCCACCTCCCGGCAGTCGAAGCGTGCGCCAGACTGGGCGTCGTTGACCGCTCGCAGGATGACCTCGGTCTCGACGTGGCCGGCGTCATCAGCGACGATCGGCTCGAGGAGCTCGTCGCCGAACGCGCAGTCCGCCGATCGGGAGGTGCCCGGACACAGGTACAGGTACAGGTACCCGCCCGGTCGGAAGCCGGTGAGCTCGAGTTGGACCCGGGTCCCGTCGGTGAGATCCGTGTCCGGCGTCGCGGTCAGCACCGGTGGCGGCGCGAGGGGTGCGGACGGATCGAAGGTCAGGGGCAGGTCGACCGGCCCGAAGGCCGAGTCCATGCGGAGCACGCAGCCTGGCGCCAGGCGGCAGTCGATCAGGTCGCCGTCGTCCGTGTAGAACTGCGCGTCGACGCGGTACGTGCCGTCGAAGCTGCCATCGAGGTGCACATCACTTGGGACCTCGGCGCCCGTCTCGGCACCGCGGCACTTGTCGCTGAACAGGTCGCCGTCGGCGGCGCACTGGACGTAGGTCAGGTAGCCGCGGCTGTCGGCGAAGCCCTCGCCGTGGACGGCCACGACCTGCTCGTCCACCAGATCGGTGTCCGGGGTGACGGTCACCGTGGGGGCGGCTTCCGGGAGCGGACCGGCCTGGGCGGCGACCGTCGGTGCGATCCCCACGACGAGGGCGGCGGCGGCCACCAGGGCGAGCAGGGGCCGGACCGGGGCGAGCGTTCCACCGTGAGCCATCGTCGGTCCCCTCCCCATTTCCCGCGCGGGGCACCCTCCCACGCCGAACATTGCCGGTCAACCGACCAGACAGCCCTGTACATATTTCCCGTGAACGAGGTGCACTACGGTGGCACCGCGCCCGGGAGAGGGCCGGCGGGGAGAGTTCCGTGGAGGCAGGTTCGCAGCGGGCGAGGGTCATCCGGGTGGTGGTCGCCGCCCTGGTGATCGCCGCCGCCTTCGCGCCCGCTGGCGTGCAGGCCCAGGAGTCGGCGCCGGCCGAGGCCCGCTCGATCACGGTCACGCCGAGCTCCGACCTCGACGACGGGCAGACGGTCACGGTCGACGGCACCGGGTGGCGGCCGGGCGCAGGTGTCGTCGCCTTTCAGTGCGTTACCGGCACCCAGCAATGCG
Source organism: Acidimicrobiales bacterium (assembly GCA_016794585.1). NCBI lineage: Bacteria > Bacillati > Actinomycetota > Acidimicrobiia > Acidimicrobiales > Acidimicrobiales bacterium. The sequence goes on along the minus strand of JAEUJM010000046.1, from coordinate 6,551 downwards.
GGGGCTCATTCGGACGGAGAGAGGTGAACGGCGCCGGTACCTTCACCCTGCCGCTCGCCGTGCGTGCGGTGTTCACCGCCTTCGACGGCACCCCGGTCGACTGCCGGGTCGAGGCCTGCGAGGTGCTCGCGGGCAACGAGGAGAACGAGGACCACACCGCCTCGGTCCCCATCGCCTTCGACCCGTCGACGGTGCTGCTCCCGCCGCCGGCGATGACGGCCACGCCCGACTCCGGCCTCGTGGACGGGCAGACCGTGTCCGTCGCCGGAGCCGGCTTCCTGCCTGGCACGTTCATGCTGTTCGCCCAGTGTCGTCCCGGTCAGATCACCTTCGACGGGTGCGTCGTGTTCCCGACCTTCGCCGAGACCGAGGGGGACGGCACCCTCTCGGCCGAGGTCCAGGTCGAGGCGATCTTCTTCGATCGAGACGGCTCCGTCGACTGCCGCATCGAGTCCTGTGAGCTGGTGATCGCGTCGATCGCCGGCGGGGTCCAGGCGCGTGCGGCGATCGCCTTCGATCCGGACGGGCCTCTGCGCCCGGCGCCGACCCTCGTGGTGACCCCAGACGACGGGCTCGCAGACGGCCAGAGCGTCCAGGTCACCGGCGCCGGCTTCGCCCGCGACACCACGGTGGTGCTGCTGGAGTGCGGGGATCTCGGTGAGGTCCTCGACGACTGTGCGGTGTTCGCCGGAGAGCCTCCGTTCGTCACGCCCGTCGACGGCGCCTTCGAGGCGACGGTGACGGTCCACCGCCGCTTCGAGCGGTTCTCCGCCGGCGCCCACGACTGCGATCTCGACCCGTGTGTGATCCGGGCCTTCTCCCTGGACGACGGGCGCGAGGTGGACGCCACCATCTCCTTCGCCCCCGAGGCCACCGACGGCCCGCCGCCGGCGTCCCCCGTCGCCGCCTCCCCGAGGTTCACGGGGTGAGAGCGCACCGCCACGGGGTGCTCGGCGTCGTGCTCGGGCTGCTGATCTTCGGGGCCGTCGCCGCGCCGGCCGCCGCGGCGGCCCCCGACGCGCGCTCGATCACCGTGTCGCCGAGCACGGATCTGGTCGACGGTCAAGAGGTCGAGGTCGCCGGCACCGGTTGGCCCGCCGGTGCCGAGCTGTGGGTCACGGTCTGCGCCGCCGGGACTGGCCACTGCGGGGGGACGAGCATCGACGTCGTGGCCGCGCCGGACGGTTCGTTCGCCACCACGCTGCGGCCGCGGGTGCAGTTCACCGGGCCCGACCTCCACCCGGTCGACTGCCTCCTCACCCCGTGTGAGGTCCGCGCCTGGCCCGACACGCTCAACCAGTCCGCTGCCGAGGCCATCGCCTTCGACCCGAACGCCCCGTTGCTGCCGCCCCCGACGATCGCGGTCGACCCGGCCACCGACCTCGTCGATGGCCAGACCGTCACGGTCACCGGTGACGGTTACGCCCCTGACCAGCGTTACTGGGTGGCGCAGTGCCCGGCGTCCGCCGTGACCCTGGACGAGGGGTGCGTCGTCTACGGCGACGCCACCTGGGCATCGGACGGGTTCGGTCACGTCGTGGCCGAACCGGCGCTCCTCGCCCGGCTCCTCGCCATCCCACGGCCCACCGACTGCCGGGTCGACGCCTGCACCGTCTCGCTCGTCGACCTGGCCGCGAACCTGTCCATCGAGCCGCGGGCCACCATCGGCTTCGATCCGGATTCGCCTCTGCTGCCACGGCCGGAGATCGAGGCACGGCCGTCGACCGGTCTGCGCGACGGCCAGACCGTCCGAGTCGTCGGCTCCGCCTTCGACCCAGGCGAGCAGCTGCTTCTGAGCGAGTGCATCGCCATCGACGCCACGCCCGAGGTCTGCGACCTGGACGGCGGTCGGCTCGTCACCGTCGACGCCGACGGCACCGTCGACGCCGAGCTCGCGGTGCACGCCACTTTCACCCAGGCGACCGGCGACACCGCCGACTGCGAGCGCTGGGGGTGTGTCGTCCGTGCCTACCGCCACGCCAACACCGATGACGACTTCGTCGATGCGGCGATCGACTTCGCACCGGCGCCATCGCCGGCCGCCCCCGTCGCCGTGACCCCGAGGTTCACGGGATGACCCGTGCGCGCCGTCTCGTCGGCGTACTCGTCGCGCTCGTGCTCGCGGGTGCGCGTTGACATGCGGCGGATACTCCTCGTCGCAGCGGCGGTGGTCGCCCTCGTCGCCGGGATCATGGCGCCGGCGTCGGCACAGGAGGCCGATCGAAGCCCGACGCTGACCGTCACCCCGTCGACCGGCCTCGTCGACGGGCAGACCGTCACCGTCGAGGGACACGACTGGTGGCCCGACTCCAGTCCGTTGCTCGAGTTTTGTGAAGTGGGCACCAGCCGCTGTGCGACGCAGTGGGTCCGGGTCGACGCGGACGACGTGGGTCACTTCGCCGTCGAGCGGGTCGCCCGCGCCTACTTCCCGACCGAGGAGGGCGAGGTCGACTGCCTGGTGAGCGCATGCGAGTTTCGTGTCGACTTCATCGCCCTGGTCGGTGCGCCGATCGCGTTCGACCCGGTAGCGCCGCTCCTGCCTCGCCCGTCGCTCACGGTGACCCCTGGCGGGGGCCTGGCCGATGGCGACCAGATCGTGGTCGAGGGAGCCCACTTCACGCCGGGTGACTGGGTCTTCTACTCCGAGTGCGCGGTGGCGACCACGGAGTTCCGTGACGACGACTGTCACGGCCTGGGCAACGGCTCCGACGTGAACCAGGCGTGGAACGCCAGTCCCGGTGCCGGGCCGCCGGAGTGGTGGTACGCCATGCGCCAGGTCGGCCCGGACGGGGCGTTCCGCGACCGTCTGTGGGCCTATGCGAACGCCTACACCTACCCGCGTCGGACGGACTGCCGGGTGGTTGCCTGCGAACTGGTCGCCTCCGTGCGCAACGCGATCGTTGCCCGCGTGCCGCTCTCCTTCGACTCGGCGGCGCCGCTGCGAGGCCCGCCCACCATCGAGGTCCGGGCGGGGACCGGACTCGTCCACCACCAGTGGGTGACGGTGCGGGGCGAGGGGTTCTACGGGCGCGAGCCGATGTCCCTGCAACAGTGCGTCGTCGCCGTGTCGTCCTGCTTCATGTGGAACTTCGAGCATCCCGAGGTCGACGCCACCGGAGCGTTCGTCGCCCGCATCCGGGTCAACCGCACCGTGCGCCTCAGCTCGGGCCGACGGGCCGACTGCCGGGTCGCGCACTGCACGGTCCGGATCAGCCGCTTCCGGTTCGCCGGCCGCCCGCAACAGATCGAGGCGCCCATCCGCTTCACGTCCTGAGGTGGCGCCGGCCACTATCGCGGCGAGGCGAAGTGCCGACGCGTGGGGGGTGTCCGACGCGCCACCTCACCGTGGCCGTCCGGGCGGGGTCGGCGTCGCCGGCGCGCTGGTCGTCGTCGCCTTGGTCCTGGCGCTGAGCGTGCTCCTGTCGTCCTGCGTGTTCGACTCGGACCCGCCCCCGCCCACCCTCTCGGTCTGGCCCGACAACGGACTGGTCGACGACGCCCGGGTGGACGTCCGGGCCGAGCACCTCCAACCGGACACGCAGGTCTCGTTCGCCCTCTGCGAGGAGGGTGCGCAGTCCGTGTTCGACGACCGCTGCTTCCCGTACGACGCCGCGCCCGCGGGTGAGGCGGTCGAGGTCGGGTCGGGCGAGGGGTGGCCGGTCGGTGACGACGGGACCGCCGAGACCCAGCTCCGGGTCTACGCCGACGCCTACGCGTACGACCGACGCGTCGACTGCCGGGTCGAGCCCTGCGAGCTCGTCGTGGCCTCGGACGGCGTCGTGCTCGCCCGGGCCGCCCTCTCCTTCGATCGCGGAGCGGCGCTCGTGGGCCCCGCCCGGCTGTCGGTGACCCCGGCCACCGGGCTGGCGGCAGGCGAGCAGGTCGAGGTCCGGGGGAGGGGCTTCTACGCCGGCGAGCCCGTCCTGATCGAGCAGTGCGCGGCGGACAGCACCCCGGAGTCCTGCGTCGGTGGGCCGACCGAGCGGTGGGTGGCCGACGGGACCGGCGGGTTCGTGGGCACGTTCACCGTGCAGCGCGAAGCGGCCACGGACCACCAGGCGGTGGACTGCCGCTCGGTGGACTGCGTCCTCCGGGCCGACCGGTACGCCTTCGTGCCGGTCGCCTCCCGGGACGTCGAGGTGGCGATCTCGCTCGAGCGGTGACGGGGGGCGGCTTCGCCGCAGAGCCGGCGACTCAATAGCGTGGGGCGGACCGCCGACCGACCTCAGGACACCCGATGACCGCGAAGATCACCTACACCCACACCGACGAGGCGCCTGCGCTCGCCACCCGATCGCTGCTGCCCATCATCGAGACCTTCGCCAAGGCCTGCGGGGTCGAGGTGGAGACCCGCGACATCTCCCTCGCCGGGCGCATCCTGGCCAAGTTCCCCGAGGTCCTCACCGACGAGCAGCGGGTCGATGACGAGCTGGCCTACCTCGGTGAGCTGGCGGTCCGCCCCGAGGCCAACATCATCAAACTCCCGAACGTGTCGGCTTCGGTGCCCCAGCTGAAGGCCGCCATCGAGGAGCTCCAGGGCAAGGGCTACGCCCTGCCGGACTACCCCGACGACCCGTCCACCGACGCCGAGAAGGACGTGCGGGCCCGCTACGACAAGGTCAAGGGCTCGGCAGTGAACCCGGTGCTGCGCGAGGGCAACTCCGACCGGCGGGCGCCGGCGTCGGTGAAGGCCTACGCCCGCAGCCACCCGCACTCGATGGGGGCCTGGTCGTCGGACTCCAAGACCCACGTCGCCCACATGACCGCCGGCGACTTCCGCTCGAACGAGCAGTCGGTGACGATGGCCGCGGCCGACACCCTGCGCATCGAGCTGCGCCGCGCCGACGGCGGCGTCGACGTGTTGAAGCCCGAGCTGCCCGTGCTCGAGGGCGAGGTCGTGGACGGCACCTTCCTGTCCGTCAAGGCGCTGCGGGCCTTCCTGGCCGAGCAGATCGCCGACGCCAAGGCCAAGGGCGTGCTCTTCTCGGTGCACCTCAAGGCCACGATGATGAAGGTCTCCGACCCGATCATCTTCGGCCACGTCGTGACCGTGTTCTTCGCCGACGTGTTCGACAAGCACGCCGCCACCTTCGAGCGCATCGGGGTGAACGCCAACGACGGCCTCGCTGCCGTGCTCGAGTCCCTCGAGGATCTGCCGGCGGACGAGCGGGCCGCCGTCGAAGCCGACATCGCCGCCGCCATCGCCGCCGGCCCGAGCCTGGCCATGGTCGACTCCGACCGCGGCATCACCAACCTCCACGTGCCGAGCGACGTCATCGTCGACGCCTCCATGCCCGCCATGATCCGCACCTCGGGCCACATGTGGAACGCGGCTGGCGAGGAGCAGGACACCAAGGCGGTCATTCCCGACTCCAGCTACGCCGGCCTCTACGACGAGACCATCAAGTTCCACATCGCCAACGGCGCGTTCGACCCGACCACCATGGGCTCGGTGCCCAACGTCGGCCTGATGGCCCAGGCCGCCGAGGAGTACGGCTCGCACGACAAGACCTTCGAGATCGCCGCCGACGGTGTCGTGGCGGTCGTGAACTCTGCGGGCGAGACGATCATGAGCCACGAGGTCGAGGCCGGCGACATCTGGCGCATGTGCCAGGCCAAGGACGCCCCCATCCGCGACTGGGTCAAGCTGGCCGTCACCCGCGCTCGGGCCACCGGCGCGCCGGCCATCTTCTGGCTCGACGAGACCCGCCCCCACGACGCCCAACTCATCGCCAAGGTGCGCCCCGCGTTGGAAGAGCACGACACCGAGGGCCTCGACCTCTCCATCCTGAGCCCCGTCGAGGCCACCAAGGTCACCCTCCAGCGGGCCAAGGACGGCCAGGACACCATCTCGGTCACCGGCAACGTGCTGCGCGACTACCTCACCGACCTGTTCCCCATCCTCGAGCTGGGCACCAGCGCCAAGATGCTGTCGATCGTCCCGCTCATGAACGGCGGCGGCCTGTTCGAGACCGGCGCCGGCGGCTCGGCCCCCAAGCACGTGCAGCAGTTCGTCAAGGAGGACTACCTGCGGTGGGACTCGCTGGGTGAGGTCCTCGCCCTGGCGGCGTCGCTCGAGCACCTGTCGGACACCTTCGGCAACCCCGGCGCCAAGGTGCTGGCGGCGACGCTCGACGAGGCCACCGGCAAGATCCTGGAGAACGGCAAGTCCCCGGCGCGCAAGGTCGGCCAGATCGACAACCGGGGCAGCCACGCCGCGCTCGCCGTCTACTGGGCCGAGGCGCTGGCCGCCCAGACCGACGACCCCGAGCTGGCGGCGCACTTCGCCCCCCTGGCGGCGGAGCTGGCCGCCAACGACGAGGCCATCCAGGCCGAGCTCATCGCGGTGCAGGGCAACCCGGTGGACCTCGGCGGCTACTACGCCCCCGACGAGGCCAAGGCCGTCCCCGCCATGCGTCCCAGCGCCACCCTGAACCGCATCCTCGCCGCCTTCTGACGGTCGGCGCCGCCGACGCCCAGGGCTCCTAGCGGAGCGAACACACGTTCGATAGCATGCGGCCATGGCTGGTCAACTGCGTTGGGAGCTCGAC
>JAEUJM010000045.1 GCA_016794585.1 Acidimicrobiales bacterium | reverse complement strand
CGCCGTCCTCGCGGTTCTGGGCGACCCGGACGACCTCCTCGCGGAACTCCTTCGGATACGGCTTGGGCATGGTGCACATCCTCTCCCGTGGCACCACTCAGCACCACAGATCAGATGTCACCCCGCCGCGCGGCAGTCCCGGCCTTTGGTCGTTTTGGTTGGGGTTGGTAGTCGCGGGTGGGGTCGAGGGTGAGGTGGCGGAGGAGTTCGCCGGTGGTTCGGTGGATGACTCTGATGTCGAGGTCGGCGATGAGGAGGATGACGGGGGTTCGGGCGTGGGGGCGTCCGATGCCGATGTGGTGCATGCGGCCGGCGTGTCGCAGTGAGATCGAGCCGTTGGTGTCGACGTGGTCGTGGCGGATGCGGTGGTGGGTGCCGGCGTCGGAGCCGGCGGGGTGGGCCTTGGGGCGGGCCTGGTAGGCGGCGGCGGGGGTGGCCCGGCCGAGGGATCGGTGGGGGCGCCGGTTGTTGTATTCGTCGACGAACGCGTCGAGTTGGGCTTGGAGGTCTTCGAGGGTGCGGGCGGGGGGCTGGGCGGTGAGCCACTTCTTGAGGGTCTGTTGGAAGCGTTCGACTTTCCCGCAGGTGGTGGGGTGGTTCGGGCGGGAGTGCTTCTGGGTGATGCCGAGCTCGACCAGGAGGGTCTCGAGGTGGTTGCGGCCGCCGCGGCCGCCAGCGAATCGGGTGGTGAAGACCATGGCGTTGTCGGTGAGGACCGAGGCGGGAAGTCCCTGGTCAGCGGCGGTTTCGGTGAAGGTGTCGACCACGGCGGGCCCGGTGACTCGTAGGTGGGCGGTGAGGGACAGGGCGTAGCGGGAGTGGTCGTCGAGCCACGTCAAGACCTCGGTGTCGGTCCCGTCCGCGAGGCGCCAGTGGGTGAAGTCGCTCTGCCAGCACTCGTTGGGGAGGTCGGCTTCGAAGCGGATGTACGACGACCGGGGTCGTTTGCGGGGCTCGGGCTCGACCAGGCCGGCGTCGATGAGCCGCCGGCGCACCGTGGAGATCGACACGGTGATCCCGTGGTGGTGTTCGAGGTGCCACACGATGGTCTCTGGCCCGGCGTCGAGGCCTTGGTCGGTGAGATCGACGCGTAGGTTCACGATCAGCTCGACCGTCTCGTGGGGGGTCGCGGTCGGTGAGTGGTGCGGGCGACGCGATCGGGGCTCGAACGCGGCGTCGCCCTCGAGGCGGTAGCGGGCCAACAGGCGCGACACCCACGACTCCGACATCTCATAGCGCCGGGCAGCCTCCGCCTGGGAGAGCCCCTCGACCGTGACCGCCAAGATGACCGAGCGACGCAGCGACATCCGCCACCATCACCGCCGGCGCCTTGCCGATGTCTCGACTCATCCCTTGCCGATGTCCTGAACCACGACACTGCCGCGGGCGCCAAGTTCCTCGAGGTGCGGTGCGTTGTCAGTCGGCCGGCGCCCGCCGCCAGGTCAGGCCGTAGCGGAAGTGGGGCAGGCGGCGGACCCGGGCGCCCGGCAGGACCACGGGCGAGCGCCGCCGGACCTCGGTGTAGGTCACCGGGGGTGGCCAGCACTTGGGCGCCGGCGTCTCCCACACCGCACGGGACCAGGTGTGGCGCCGCAGCGCCACGGCGTCGAACGCGTCCCGGGCGAGGTCGCGCGGTGACCGGGAGCGGGCGAGGCCGACCACGAGGAGGACGCCGCCCGGACGGAGCAGGGCGCCGAGACGGGCCATGCCGTCGTCGTGGTCGAGGTGGTGCAGCACGGCCACGGCGGTGACCACGTCGAACGCCGCGACGGGCAGGTCGGCGTCCTCGAGCGAGCCGAGGCGGTACTCGATGTCGTCGCCGACGGCACGAGCGGCCTCGATGGAGGAGGGGTCGGGGTCGAGCCCGACCACCGACGGGACACGGCGGCGCAGCCGGCGGGCCGTCTCGCCCTCGCCGCAGCCGACGTCGAGCCCTCGCCGCGCGCCGGGCGGCACCTCGCGGAGCAGCAGCTCGAGGGCGTGGAGGTTCGAGTTCCACCGTTCGGCGGCGGGCGGGGCCACGTCGCCGGCGCCCGTCGTCAGGCCGACCAGGTGAGGACCTCGCCGCCCTGGCCCAGGAGCACCGAGCCCGGGAACACCCGCAGTCGCCACGGCGTGAGCCGCAGGATGGCGAACGCCGGCGACGTGGGGCCGTCGGCCCAGACCGGGATGATCGCCGGGTCGTAGCCCACGGGTGCCGGCGCCGCCTTGAAGCGCTCCCAGCCCTCGATGCAGCTGGCGTCGTCGAGCAGCCACTCGGCGGCGCACTCCGCCGTGCAGGTGTCGTGCTCGGGCGTCCAGTAGTTCACCGAGACGTAGGGGCTGTGGTCGAGGTGGGCCCGCTTGAGCGGGGTCGGGCCGGTGGCGATCCAGCCCACCATCGTCTCGCCGTCCCACTCCCACAGCGGGTGCAGGATCCGGCTCCGGGGCCGACCGTCGGCGTCCACGGTCGCCACCGTCGACCAGACGATGCGGTGGGCCATGTCGACGAACGCGGGGGCGACGGCGGCGAGCTCGCTCATGCGGCGATGATGCCACCACGGACCGGTCGACGGCCTCGGAGATCCAGGAGGCCACATCACCGGTCGAGAAGGGGCGCCGGCGCGACGATGGTGCCCAGAGGAGAACCGACCGGGAGAGGGCCGTGAGCGACACCAGCGACGGGGGCTCGAGCGACAGCGGGGCCGGCAGCGACAGCTCGTCGTCGGACTCGTCGTGGTCGTCGGACACGTCGAGCTCCGACAACGCCTGGTCGGACACGTCCACCTCCGACGCCTCGGGGTCGGGCACCTCGTGGTCCGGCGGCGAGCAGGACACGACCTGGGGCGACCCGTTCCCCGCCGAGCGGCCCGCGGACCTCCCGTCGGAGCTGCTGGCCGACGCCCCCACGGACGACGAACCCACGGACGACGCGGGTTGGGCCGCCGAGTCGGGCGCCGGCGTCGCGCCCGACGCCGCGCCCGACGCCGCGGCTGACGCCCGGGACCAGGCCGGCGGCGGCGAGGCCGCACCGTGGGTGCCCCCCGACGCGCCGCCCCCGCCGGCGTGGACCACGGGTCAGGTCGCGCCCGCGTCGCCCCCGAGCAGCCCGGGGTACTCGCCCTACCCCAGCCACCCCCCGTACCCGGCGACCACCGGCGGGGCGCCGCCCGCGGCCTACCCCTCCGCGTACGGCGGCGGTGCGCCGCCGCCCACCGGCTTCCCGCCCGCGCCGGCCGTGCAGGGCCCGTACCCCGGCGGCTACCCGTCGCAGTACGGGCCGCCGGGCTACGGCGCCCCCGGCTACGGCGCCCCGGTGGCGCGCCGCCGCAACAACGGGTTCGCCATCGCCTCGCTCGCCGTCGGCATCGCGGGCCTGTTCTTCTGCTTCGTCCCGGTGCTCTCGATCCTGGCCGTGGTGTTCGGCCACCTCGCCCGTGGTCGCATCAAGCGCAGCCAGGGGACCGAGGGCGGTCGGGGCCTCGCCACCGCCGGCCTGGTCCTGGGCTACCTCACCCTCGTCCTGGCCGTGGCCTTCTGGGTGTTCGTGGCCGTGAGCGACGAGCCGGTGCCCGACGGCGACCCGCCGACCTCCATCAGCGAGTTCGGCACCGATCCCGTGCTGGACGACCTCGCCCGGGACTGCGCGGACGAGGACTTCGCCGCCTGCGACCGGCTGTGGCTCCAGTCCGAGCGCGGCTCGGGCTACGAGGACTACGGCGCCACCTGCGGCGGTCGGGTGGCACCCGACCCGACCGAGTCCGAGGTCTTCCACGAGCGCTGCACCGAGAAGTTCGAGGGCGACGGCACGCCCGCCTGACGTCGCTGCCGGTCAGCCGGTGGTGCGCTTGGCGTACCCCGCCATGTACTCCTTCACGTCCGGCGCGGCCGAGGCCAGCAGCTGGTTGCGGTTCTCCAGAGCCACGGCCGCGTCGAGGCTCTGGGCGTCCAGGTTGTGCCACAGCGCCTCCTTGGTCAGCGCGAGGCCGGTGCGGGTGTAGGACGCCACCCCCCGGGCATAGGCCAGGGCGACGTCGAGCGGGTCGTCGTCGTCCACCACCTGGCTCACCAGGCCGATGCGCTCGGCCTCGACGCCGTCGATCTCCCGCCCCGAGATGATGAGGTCCCACGCCCGCGACGCCCCGACCAGCCGGGGCAGCAGGTAGCTGATGCCGATGTCGGTGCCGCTCAGGCCGGTGCGGATGAACGCGGAGCAGAAGCGGGCCGACGCCGACGCGATGCGCACGTCGGCGGCGCAGGCCAGGGACAGGCCACCGCCGAAGGCCACACCCTTGACCGCGGCCACCACGATCTGCGGAGTGTCCCGCAGATGGGTCGTCAGGTCGGCGATGAAGGACTGGCCGCTGGTGCGGGCGTTCCAATGCGGGTGGGTGCCGGGGGTGGGCACCTCACCCCAGTCCCGCAGGTCCAGCCCCGAGCAGAAGCCCTTGCCGGCGCCGGCCAGCACCAGCACCTTGAGGTCGGCGTTGCCCGCCGCCTCGTCGAGGGCGTCGTGGATGTCGCCGACCATCGGGAAGCTCAGCGCGTTGAGGCGCTCGGGCCGGTTCAGGGTGATCACCCCGACGTTGCCCTCCACCACTTCGAGCTCGACGTTGGCCACCGGTGTCCTCCTGGGATGGGCCGAATGGGACCGCCAGTGTCGCAGCCGGGACCGGGCGCACCCGCCGACCGTTCCCGTCGACCACGTCAGCCGGCGGGGCAGCCTCGCGCCGCGAAGTCGTCGGGTGAGGTGTACGTGCCCTCGGGAAGGTGGCCCCCCAGGACCGCCGCCTCGTCGCCCGGCGCCTCGATGCGCTGGATGGCTTGTCCGAAGTCCGCGCTCGGCAGCAGGTGGCGCAGGAGCAGCGTGCCCGCCTCCGGCCGGCTCACGCCGTCCCCGGGGCCCCAGTCCAGCCACGCCACCCCGCACTCCTCGGTGGCGTTGTCGGGCCGGTCCTCGGGAAGGCCGAGGACGATCGTGTACCGGCCCTCGTCGTCCACGGGCACCTGCTCGTCGTAGAGGCAGCCCGACACCCGGGTGGTCACCGGGCTCTCGTTCTGGCAGAGCGACCAGTAGCGCAGCTCGCCGTCGGCCATCGTGGCCGCCCCGTCGAGGGTGGCCGGCGTCGACGGTGCCGTGCCCGTCAGCACCAGGAGGTTGTGCCCGTCGGGGTCGGGCCCGAGGCCCCGGTTGACCGCGCCGACCACGTAGGCGTTGTCGGCGTTGCTGTAGAAGCCGCCCACCTTCGCGGCATCGACGTCGGCCAGCGCCGCCTCCTGGTCGGTGTGGGCGTAGAAGGTGGAGAGCAGGGCGTGTCGGGTGTTGAAGAAGGCGTGCCACTCCACGGGGTCGAAGGCGGGGTGGGTGGCCGGGTCGCCCAGCTCGACCAGCGAGCGGTAGGTGGCCTCGTCGATCGACGGCAGGCCCTCGGTGTCGATGGTCGTGGTGACGTCGAGGGCCGCGCAGGCCTCGTCACCGGCGAGCACGGTGCCGTCGGCGAGCTCGACCTCGACCACGGGGACGCCGGCGTCGCCGAGCACGTCCCGGCCGTCGTCCGGCACGTACACGCGGTAGATCAGCTGCTGGTCCGACCCGCCGCCGTACACGGTGTTGGCCTCCCGCTCACCGGCCGCCCCGGGCGGTTCGTCGCCCACCACCCGCACCGTGTACTCCCGGGCGGCGACGGCGCGGTCCGCGCCGACCTCGAACGGGTTGGTCGAGCCCTCGTCCGGCTCGATGTCCACGTCGGCCAGCGCGTCGACGGGGACGCCGTCGACCGCCGTCTCGGGGTCGGGCCCGTAGGCGTTGAAGGACGCGTAGCGGGCGTGCGGGTAGGCGCCCGTCACCCGCAGGGTCGCTCCCTCGGGGAGCGAGTACCCGCTGAACCAGTAGGCGGCACCGCTGTCGGGGTACTGCGTGTTGTTGGCGTCGACGGTGACGGGGTCCGACCAGAAGCAGCTCGAGTCGGGCCGGGCCACGGTCGTGGCGGTGGTGGCGCTGGTGGCCGACGCGCCCTCGTCGGATCCCGACCCACCGCCCGACGAGCACGCCACGGCGCCGACGGCCAGGCCGACGGCCAGTGCCACGCCCACGACCACCCGACTCCGCTGCTCGCCCATGCCCCGATCATGGCGCTCCGCACCGGCGGCGGGCACCCCGGCGGCACGCCCGAGGGGGCGGCGCGACCGGTTCAGCTGGTGAAGCCCGGCGGGCGGCAGAAGTCGGGGGTCGACGCCGTGCAGTAGGTGAGGCGCAGGTCGATGCCGTCGATGAACGTCGTGGCCGAGGTGACGTTGATGGTCGTGGCCAGGCTCAGGCGGGGCTTGTCGTTCCAGAACTCGGACCAGTGGTGGTCCACCTCGGCCATCACCCGGTAGCGGCCCACGAAGGGCACCCGGAACGACCAGCGCCCCGAGGGCATGTCGTTGCCGATGCCGTCGACCGGCCGCCACCCCACCGAGGTGAGGCGCCAGATGCCGACGCTGGCCGGCTTGGGCTGCCCGGCGGCGTTGGTGACGACGCCGGCGAGGACGCGCCCCTTGGGGACGAGGGATTCGTTGACCACGGTCGGTCCGGGCAGGGCCACGGTGACCGGCGTGGCGGAGACCGCGTCAGGAGCGTCGTGGAAGAACTCGTGGCGGTAGCTGTCGGCGGTGAAGTCGAAGGTGTACTCGCCGGGCACGAGGCAGGTGGACCACCGGCTGGTGCCGGGATCGGTGCCGAGCCCGTCGATGGGGCTGCCGGCCAGGAAGACGCCGACGCTGGTCACCTCGTCGAGGGGCAGCGTCGTGGCCGCGTCCCGGACGCGTCCGCGCACCTCGACCAGCCCGGCGCTGCACGCCCCGCCGGCGGCGGCGGGGCCTCCCGCCACGAAGAGGGATCCGCCCAGGACCGTGAGGGTCGCCGCGAGGGCGAGGAGGCTGCGTCGCATGCCCGTCACGGTAGCGATCCTCCGGGAGGAGGAGCCGTCGCCATCGGGTCACCTCCGGGCGCCCCGACGCCGGTCCCGCCGGGTTCGCCCGGCGACCACCCGCCGGGCCTCGTCTACCCTGCCGATGATGGACGTGTGGCCCGGCAACGCCTACCCGCTGGGGGCCACCTACGACGGCTCCGGGACCAACTTCTCCCTCTTCTCCGAGGTGGCCGAGCGCGTCGAGCTCTGCCTCCTGGGCAAGAAGGGCCAGGAGACCCGCGTCGAGCTCGAAGAGGTCACGGCGCTGTGCTGGCACGCCTACGTGCCCGGGGTCGAGCCGGGCCAGCGCTACGGCTTCCGGGTCCACGGCCCGTGGGACCCGGACCAGGGCATCCGGTGCAACCCCGACAAGCTGCTCCTCGACCCCTACGCCAAGGCGGTCTGCGGGAAGCTCAAGTGGAACGACTCGGTGTTCGCCCACCGCGTCGACGACGACCACGACGCGGAGGACGACGACGAGGCCGGTGACGCTCCGGTCGAGCGCACCCATCGGCGTCGCAGCGAGCTCGACAGCCGTGGGTCCGTCCCGCTGTCGGTGGTCACCAACCCGTACTTCGACTGGGGCGACGACCGCCACCCCCGCACCCCGTGGCACGAGACCGTCGTCTACGAGCTCCACACCAAGGGGTTCACCAACACCCACCCGACCATCCCCGAGGAGCAACGGGGCACCTACGCCGGCCTCGCCCACCCCGCCGCCATCGAGCACCTCCAGCGCCTCGGGGTCACCGCCGTCGAGCTGCAGCCCGTCCACCAGTTCGTGGACGAGCACGCGCTCGTCGAGGCCGGGCTGCGCAACTACTGGGGCTACAACTCCATCGCCTACCTGGCGCCCCACAACGGGTACTCGGCCAGCGGTGACACCGGCGGGCAGGTGCGCGAGTTCAAGCAGATGGTCAAGGCGCTCCACGCCGAGGGCATCGAGGTCATCCTCGACGTCGTCTACAACCACACCGCCGAGGGCAACCACCTCGGCCCCACCCTGTCGCTGAAGGGCATCGACAACCAGGCCTACTACCGGCTCAACCCCGAGGACCCGAGCCGCTACGTCGACTACACGGGCACCGGCAACACCCTCAACATGCGCCACCCCCACGTGCTGCAGCTGATCATGGACAGCCTGCGGTACTGGGTGCTCGAGATGCACGTGGACGGGTTCCGCTTCGACCTCGCCGCGACGCTGGCTCGCGAGCTCCACGACGTCGACCGGCTGTCCGCCTTCTTCGACCTCATCCAGCAGGACCCGGTGGTGAGCCAGGTGAAGCTGATCGCCGAGCCGTGGGACGTCGGTGAGGGCGGCTACCAGGTGGGGAACTTCCCGCCGCTGTGGTCGGAGTGGAACGGGCAGTACCGCGACACCGTGCGCGACTACTGGCGGGGCCGGGACCAGACCCTCGCCGAGTTCGCCTACCGCTTCACCGGCTCGTCCGACCTCTACGCGACCACGGGCCGGCGTCCGTACGCGTCGGTCAACTTCGTGACCGCCCACGACGGCTTCACCCTGACCGACCTCGTCTCGTACGACGAGCGCCACAACGAGGCGAACCTCGAGGACAACCGCGACGGCGAGTCCCACAACCGGTCCTGGAACTGCGGGGTCGAGGGCCCGACCGACGACCCGGCCATCATCGAGCTGCGGGCCCGGCAGCGCCGCAACTTCCTGACCACGCTGTTCCTGTCGCAGGGCGTGCCCATGCTGCTGTCGGGCGACGAGCTCGGACGGACCCAGGGCGGCAACAACAACGCCTACTGCCAGGACAACGAGGTCTCCTGGCTCGACTGGGGCACCGTCGACGAGGACCTGCTCGCGTTCACCCGCCGGCTGATCGAGCTGCGCCGGTCGCACCCGGTGTTCCACCGCCGCCGCTGGTTCGACGGGCGCCCCCTGGTCGACGGCGACCACGGCACGATCCGCGACATCGGCTGGTTCCGTCCCGACGGCCAGCAGATGACCCACGACGACTGGAACGTCGGCTTCGCCCGCACCATCGGCGTCGCCCTGAGCGGCGAGATGATCCCCTCCCCCGGGCCCCGCGGGGAGAAGATCACCGATGACGACTTCTTCTGCATCTTCAACGCCCACGACCAGCGCCTCGACGTGCGCCTGCCCGAGGCGCTCCGCGACGGGCAGTGGGTGGCCGAGATCGACACGTACGACCCCGATCGCGAGCACCCCGTGGTCAAGCCCGGCGACACCGTCGGCGTGGAGGGCCGCGCCAGCCTCCTCCTGCGCCGGACCGCCGCCTGACCACGGCGCCGGACGCGACCGCCCGCCCGTCCTCGGGGGACGGGCGGGCGGCGATCGGACCGGGTCGGCCTCAGGCGGTGTCGCTTGCCTCAGGCGGTGTCGCTCCGCGGGGTGGCGGAGTCCACCACCACGGGGCGAGACGGCTCGACCACGACCGGACGGTCGGGGTCGACCGCGGCCGGGGCGACCACGGCGGGTTGCTTCGACTCGCGGCTGCCGTGCTCGAACTCGCGCTTGGCCTGACCGAGGGAACGGGCGAGGTCGGGGACCTTCTTCGCTCCGAACAGCAACAGGACCACTGCGAGCACGATCAAGAGCTCTGGGCCTCCGAGGTTCATGGGCTTCTCCTAGTTCTCGAGGATCGACTTCTCGGTGGACTGGAACACCTCGGGCACGGGGTACTCCCCCAGCACGAAGTTGAGGATGGCGCTGCGCTGCTGCGCGGTCACCTGGATGGAGCCCGCGAGGGTGCGGGCGTCCGCGCCCTCGAGGGCCGCCTGGGCGTCGAGGTAGGTCTGCGCCGCCGTCTTCTCGAGCATGTTGGCCAGCTGCGCGGCGCCGACCACGTCCGTCACCCGGGCGAACTGGTCGTTGACGGTCTGTTCCAGCTCCGTCGGCGGCTCGGTCACCTCGGCCTCGCCCGCACCGGTGATCACCTCGTTCCAGGCGTCCAGCGCGGCCTGGTGCTGCTGCTCGGCGGTCGTCACGAACTCGGCGACGGCGTCGGGCACCTGCCCCAGGTCACCGGCGTTGGCTGCGGCCAGCGCGGCGCCGTAGGTGTTCACGGCGAGGACCTCGAGGCCGGCGGCGCCCTGCGCCAGCGCGAGGTCGCCCTCGGCGCTGCCGCCGGCCGTGGTGCTCGTGGCCGCGGTGGTCGTGGCCGTGGTGTTGCCCGTCTCGGCGGTGCCCGGCTCGTCATCGCTGCCGCAGGCCACGAGGGCCACGGTGGCGCCGGCGGCCAGGCCGGAGAGGGCCAGGAAGCGACGGCGGTCGATGCCCGGCTTCGCGGCGGGCGGTTGGTCGATCGTGCTCATCGGACGGCTCCTGACTCGGGGGGTTCGGCCATGTTCGGCGCTTCGAAGGGGTCGGGGAAGGCGACGCTGCCCGCCGCGGCGGGCAGCTGCCCCACCCGCGTCGGGATGGCGACCAGGTTCTCGGCCCCGCCCTCGAGGAGGGCGGCGACGGCACGCAGGGTGGCCAGGTGCTGGCACTCCACGCCCATGACGCTGCCCATGAGGGTGCGGGTGTCGCTGTCGTCGAGCAGCGCGAGGTTGGCCAGGTAGGTGTCCGTGGCCACCTCCTCGAGGGTCGCCGCCAGCAGCACGACGTCGAGGGGCGCCTGCAGCGTCGGCAGCGCGTCGTCCACGACCCGCTGGTTCGGCGGGTTGGGCTGGTCCTGCCGCTCGCCTCCGAGGCTCTCGGTCTGGCTCTGGAAGGCGGCCCGGTGCTCGTCGTGCTGCTCCATGGTCGTCCGGGCGAACTGCTTCACCACGGCGTTGCCGTTCGCGATGAACGGCAGCCCCAGCGCGGCCTCGTAGGTGGCGACCGCGAGCACCTCGAGCGACGAGGCGGTCTGGAGGATCTGGACGTCGACGTCGCCGCCGCCCCCCTCCTGCGCCGCCACGGGCGACGGATTGAGGATGCTCATCAACGCGGCGCCGAACCCGGTGCCGAGCAGGCCCCGGGCGGCCAGGGCGCTCACCCCGAACCCGCCGTTGCGCAGGATGCGCCGCCGTTCGGTCTGGAAGGCGCGCACCCGGTCGAGGTCGACGGGTCGACCGCGCCGGGAGGCGCCGAGCTCGGCGAGATCGGGCGCCACCGCACGCGACTGGCGCATGGCGTCCGCGTGCAGGTCCTCCGACTCGTCCACGAGCTCGTGCAACGCTCGTTCATCGATGGGCATCGGGATTCTCCGTCCCTTGGGGATGTGTGCCCTCCCCCCTGCCCGCCCGGCACCCGGTGATGCCGCGCAAAATTGCCTGTTGACCCTCCCCGCCTCAGCGGTGGTGATCATCCGCCACGGTGCTCGACACCGAACAGGATGGTGAGCGAGATCCACCCCGGAGGACCCCACCCGGCACCGGCGCCGGACCCGGCGCCTCTGCTGTCCGCCCGCGCCAGCGAGGTGCTGCTGCTCCTGGCCGGCGGTCAGACCCCGAAGGAGATCGCCCGCCACCTCGGGATCTCGGTGCGCACCTGCCGCGGCCACATCCAGGACCTCCTCGGGGCGTTCCACACCCAGAGCGCCCTGCACGCCGTCCTGGAGGCCCAGCGCTACGGCCTCGTGCCGTGCCGGTGCGGGGAGAAGGACGCGCCCCGACCCGCCTGAGCTGCTCGGGCCGGGGCCGTCAGGGGGTGGAGCGCCGGCGGAGGAAGAGGACGGCGAGGGGTGGCAGGGTCAGGTTCACCGAGAAGGGGTGGCCGTGTGCGGGGACGGGGGTGGACTCGACGCCACCGAGGTTGCCCCACCCGCTGCCGCCGTACACCTCGGCGTCGCTGTTGAGGACTTCCTCCCAGTAGCCCTCGCATGGCACCCCGATGCGGTAGTTGGTGTGGGGGGTGGGTGTGTGGTTGGCCACGACCAGCACCCGGTCGTGGTCACCGTCGGCATCCGGCTCGCCCTTGCGCAGGAAGGCCAGCACCGAGTCCTCGGCGGCGTCCGCGACCAGCCACTCGAAGCCGGCCGCGTCGCAGTCCAGCTGGTGGAGCGCCGGCGTGGACCGGTAGAGCGCGTTGGCGTCGGCCACGAGGCGGCTCACCCCGGCGTGCGCCGGGTCGTCGAGCAGCCACCAGTCGAGCTCGGACTCGTGGTCCCACTCGCGCCGCTGGGCGATCTCGCTGCCCATGAACAGCAGCTTCTTGCCGGGCTGGCCCACCATCTCCGCCAGCAGCAGGCGCAGGTTGGCGAACCGCTGCCAGTCGTCGCCGGGCATGCGCCCGATCAGCGAGCCCTTGCCGTGCACCACCTCGTCGTGGGAGAGGGGCAGCTCGAAGTTCTCGGTGAAGGCGTAGACCATGCGGAAGGTCAGGTCGTGCTGGTGCCACCGGCGGTGGACGGGGTCGCGCCCGAAGTACTCGAGCGTGTCGTGCATCCACCCCATGTCCCACTTGAAGCCGAACCCGAGGCCGCCGAGGTAGGTGGGCCGGGAGACCATCGGCCAGGCCGTGGACTCCTCGGCGATGGTCTGGATGCCGGGGCACTCCCGGTAGACGGTCTCGTTGAGCTGGCGCAGGAAGGCGATGGCCTCGAGGTTCTCGCGGCCGCCGTGCTCGTTCGGGATCCACTCGCCCGGCTCACGGGAGTAGTCGAGGTAGAGCATCGAGGCGACGCCGTCGACGCGCAGCCCGTCGCCGTGGAAGCGGTCCAGCCAGAAGACGGCGCTCGAGATCAGGAAGCTGCGCACCTCGTTGCGGCCGTAGTTGAAGATCAGGCTCTTCCAGTCCGGGTGGAAGCCCTGGCGGGGGTCGGCGTGCTCGTAGAGGTGGGTGCCGTCGAACCGGCCGAGGGAGAAGGCGTCCTCGGGGAAGTGCGAGGGCACCCAGTCGAAGAGGACGCCGATGCCCTGCTGGTGCAGGTGGTCCACGAGGTACATCAGGTCGGCGGGGTCGCCGTAGCGGGCGCTGGGGGCGAAGTAGCCCGACACCTGGTAGCCCCACGACCCGTAGAAGGGGTGCTCCATCAGGGGCAGGAACTCGACGTGGGTGAACCCGTGGCGGCGCACGTGGTCGGCGAGGGGCACGGCGATGTCCCGATAGGTCGGCAACGACCCGTCGGGCCGGCGCCACGAGCCCAGGTGCACCTCGTAGACCGACACGGGCGCGTCGACGGTGTGGCGCCCGGCACGGGTGGCCATCCACTCGTCGTCACCCCACTCGTGGGCCCCGCCCCCGATCACCGAGGCCGTCGCCGGCGGCTCCTCGGTCCGCTGGGCGAACGGGTCCGCCTTCTCGACGGTGTGCCCGCCGTGGGCGATGGCGTACTTGTAGCGCTGGCCCTCGTGGGCGCCGGCCACCACGCCGGCCCAGATCCCCGACGAGCCACAGGGCGCCAGTGCGTGCTCGTGGCCGTCCCAGCCGTTGAAGTCGCCCACGACCCACACGCCGTCGGCGGACGGGGCCCAGACCGCGAACCGGGTGCCACCGTCGACGGGGTGGGCGCCGAGGTGGTCGTAGAGACGGCAGTGGGTCCCCTCGTTGAACCGCCAGAGGTCGTCGTCGCTCAGTCCGAGGTCGATGGGCGCGTCGGTCATCCGGTCACTCCTACCCCGTCGTCCACGCCCTCGTCGGCTCCGTCGGTGGGCCGGCCCCCGCGCGCGGCCCGCAGCGCCCCGAGGCGGGCGGCCACCGCGGGGTCGGCGGCCACCTCGTCGAGGGTGCAGGCCATCTGGCGCCGCCAGTTGGGCACCTCCGGACCCGTCCCGGGCACGTTCTGCGGGCGGTCCTCGGCCCAGAGGTCCTCGAGGGTCACGATCACCGAGGCGGCGTCCGACCGGCCCAACCACCCGAGCAGGGCGGCCAGCACGTCGAGGGCGTCCTCGGAGGTCGGGCGGCACCCGTCGCGGTCGAGCTGCTCGAGGACGGCCGCTCGCCGCCCGTCGGCGAGCCCCGCCCAGTAGGCGGCGAAGGGCGCCATGTCATGGGTGTTGACCACGGCCACGCTGCCGGCGGGCGCCCACCGGGCGTGGGGGGCGGCGTCGAGCTCGAACTGCGTGGCGTACATGCCGAGCAGGCGGTGCTCGGCCATCAGCTGGTCGACCTCGGGCGGCACGGTGCCGAGGTTCTCCCCCACGACCACGGCGCCCGCCCGCCACGCCTCGAGGGTGACGACGGCGGCCAGCTCCTCCGCGGGGTAGTGCACGTAGGCCCCGTCGCCGGCGGCGCCGCCGCCCGGGATCCACCACAGGCGGTGCAGCGCCATCACGTGGTCGATGCGCACCACGCCGGCGTGGCGGAGCTGGTGGGCCAGGCCGGCGCGCAGGTAGGCGTGGCCGTCACGACGGGACGCCTCGGGGAGCAGCGGCGGGAACCCCCAGCCCTGCCCGGCCGGGTTGAACTCGTCGGGGGGCGCCCCGACCTCGACCGATCGTGCGAACAGGTCCGGCGACCGCCACACGTCGAAGCCGTCGCCGTGCACGCCGAGGGGCAGGTCCAGGTAGAGCGCCTGGCCCCGGTCGGCGAGGCGCCGCTGCAGGCCGTGGAGCTGGGTCTCCATGGTCCACTGGGCGTAGCGGTGGCGCAGCACCGCGTCGGTGGGGTCGGCCGGATCCACGGTCAGGGGCACCCCGGGGGCCGGCGGCCCGTGCTGCTCGGCCTCGGCGCGCCAGCAGGCCAGCTCGTCGACATGGGGGCGCCCGGCGGTGAAGGCGTCGAGCTCGGCCCGTCGACGGTCGCTCAGGCCCGCTACGAAGGCGGCGAGGGACGTGCGGACGCGGCGCACCTCGGCGGGCCAGTCGACCAGGCCATCCTCGCCCACGACGAGGGCCCCGCCCCCGGTCCCACCCGAGGCGGTGGCAGCCGCCTCCGGGAGCGCCGCGAGGTCGAGGTGGCGCTCGTTCCAGGCGAGCCGGGAGACGGGCACATAGGGGCTGGACTCGTCGTCGAAGGTGGCGAGCAGCGGCAGGGTCCCGACGAGGTCGCCGCCGAGGCCCTGGACCCAGTCGGCCAGGGTGGCGAGGTCGCCGACGTGGCCGACGCGGGGCGGCCCCGAGCGCCGCAGGGCGTACACCGGGGCGAAGACCCCCCAGCCGCGTCCCGGCGCCGGGGCCAGGCGGGGCGCGGCGAGGAGGTGGCCGACCGCGGTGCGGTCGTCGGCCGTGACCTGCACCCGGTGGGCGCCGAGGGGCACGTCGCCGCCCAGCCGGGCCCGGTGGGCGACGTGGGGCACGCCGTCGACGTCCGCCCGGGCGGTCTCGGTGAGGTCCGCCTCGTCGACGACGACCTGACGGTGGCCGCCGTCCTCGAGGGTGAGGACGAGCTCGACGGGTCGCCCGACCGCGGCGACCGGCCGGCGCAGCTCGACCGCGGGCGCGGAGCCCTCCCAGCACACGGTGGTGGGCTCGACCAGGTGGTGCCAGGCCCGCCGGTGCAGCGCGGCGTGCGACGACCGGATGGCCGCCTCGTCCCCGGCCGCCAGCCCCAGCGCGTCGAGCAGGCCCCGCAGCACCTCGGGCGAGGTCTCCCGGAGCGTGCCGCCGATGTCGTGGTAGCTGGTGGCCACGCCCGCCCCCCAAGCCAGCTCGCGGAGGCCCGGCGGCATCGCTCCCCCGCTCACGAGGGACCGCCGGTCACGCGCGCCCGTCGCCGGCGGCGAGGGTGTCGAGCAGGCCCGCCAACGGGATCCAGCTCCACTCGGGTCGGTTGCCGAGCTCGTACGACAGCTCGTACACCGCCTTCTCCAGCACGAAGGCGTCGAGCAGCGTGCGGAGCGCCGCCGGGTCCGACGGCAGGAAGTCGGCGCCGTCGGCCTCGCGGAGGTAGGCCCCCAGGAAGCGGCCCGCGGCCCAGCCGTACCAGGCGCGACCCCACGCCGCGGCCCGGGCCGCGCCGTCGCTGCCACTGGTGAGCAGGCCGCGGTCCTCCTCACGGCGCAGCCCCACGAGGGTGGCGTAGTGGAACGACCGCAGCACCCCCGCCACGTCCCGCAGGGGCGACCGCCGGAGCCGTCGCTCGGTGATGGACTGGAGCGGCTCGCCCTCGAAGTCGAGGAAGACGACGTCGCGCCCGGTGAAGAGCACCTGACCGAGGTGGAGGTCGCCGTGGGTGCGGATGCGCCGACCGCCGAGCCGCCCTTCACGGAGCGGCTTGTAGCGCTCGAGGAGGTCGGCCTCGCGGGCGAGCAGCGCCGCCGCCGGCTCGGCCACCTCGGGCGGCAGGTCGTCGAGCCGCTTGCGCAGCGAGCCCAGGGTGCGCGACGCCGCGCTGCGCATGGCCTGGTGCAGCGAGCGCTGGTCGAGCAGGGACAGGTCCTCCGAGCCGAAGGCCGGATCGCCGGTGGGAGCGGCGAGGGCGCGGTGCAGCTGGGCGGTGCGCACGCCGAGCAGGTCGCAGACCTCGAGGTGGGGGCCGGTGGAGCGCAGCGCCTCCTCGGCGGCGTCGACGTCGGTCTGGTCCAGCGGGTGGCGGTCCGCAGGGACGTCCGGGGGCACCTCGTCGAAGGTCTCCCCGTAGAAGCGGCTCAGGGCGTCGATGGTGTGCTGCCAGAGATCGCCCTCGTTGGGGACGTAGCCCTGGAGGATGGCCACGGTGGTCGGCTCGTGGCGCTCGGCCTCGTACTCGATGGCACCCAGGAGCGGTGGCACGTGCTCGAAGCCCTGGTCGTTGAGGAAGCGGGAGACCTCGAGGTCGGGGTTGGTGCCCGGCTCCAGGCGGCGGAACACCTTCAGGATGGCCTGGTCGCCCACGACGACGGAGGTGTTGCTCTGCTCGCCCCGCAGTACGGCGATGTCCTGGTCGGCGAGGTCGGATGCCATCCGCCGCAGGGCCGGGGTGGGTGAGCCCACGAGCGCCCCGGATTCCCCCGGGCGAGGTCGACGGCTGCGGCAACGGTCGAGCAGCGCCCGCGACGCGGCCGGCTCCCACAGCGCCTCGCTGAGCACCCGGGTCTCGCCGCCGGGCCGACGCAGCTCGGCCACCACCCCGAGGCTGAGCTCGCTGAGGAGCGCCTCGGCCCGTTCGCCGCCGACGATGGCGAGAGGCAGCGCGAACGTCGCCGGCTCGCCTTCGCGGAAGCGCACCTGCACGAGGACCAGGTAGGAGGGGACCGCCGAACCCCGGGTGGTGAGGTGGACGACGTCGGCGACCCGCACCGAGGAGATGGAACGGTCCTTGCCCGGGAACCAGCGCCGCTGGCGCAGATGGTCGGGCAGCAGCCCCTCGAGGCGGCGCCGGGCCGCCCCGTCGAACACCGACTCCCAGGGGCCGTCGAGCTCGAGGGTCGGCACCGGCCCCCCGGTCGCCGCGCCCTGCACCGGGGCGTCGGTCTCCTGGCGGGTGAGCGCGAACCAGTGGAACGCGTAGGGGCCGAGGGTCACGAGGTAGGGCAGGTCGCCCACCGGCGGGAACTCGGTGCGCCCGAACAGCTCGACGGGCCGGGCGCCGGCGTGCTCGGCGAGGTCGAGCTCCGCGTACTGGGCCGAACCCGCCAGGTTGGCCACGACCAGCACGTGCTCGTCCTCGTAGGAGCGCACGAAGGCCACGATGCGGGGGTTGTCGGGCAAGAGCATGCGCAGGGTCCCGCGGCCGAGCTCGGGGTGACGGCTGCGCACGTGCAGGACCTGACGCATCCACCGGTAGAGCGAGTTCTCGTGCGCCTGCTGGACCTCGACGTTGACCATCTCGTAGTGGAACTCGGGGTCGATGATGGTCGGCAGGTAGAGCTTCTGGGGGTTGGCGGTGGAGAAGCCCGCGTTGCGGTCCGGCGACCACTGCATCGGGGTCCGCACCGCGTCGCGGTCGCCGAGGTAGACGTTGTCGCCCATCCCGATCTCGTCGCCGTAGTAGATGACCGGCGTGCCGGGCAGGGCGAGGAGCAGGCCGTTCAACAGCTCGATCTTGCGCCGGTCGTTGCCCAGGAGGGGGGCGAGGCGGCGGCGGATGCCGGCGTTGATGCGCATCTGCGGGTCGTGCGCGTAGACCCGGTACATGTAGTCCCGCTCCTCCTCGCTCACCATCTCGAGGGTCAGCTCGTCGTGGTTGCGCAGGAAGATGGCCCACTGGGCGCCGTCGGGCACCGCCGGCGTCTGGTCGAGGATGTCGACGACCGGGAAGCGGTCCTCCATCTGCACCGACATGAACAGGCGGGGCATGAGGGGGAAGTGGAACGACATGTGGCACTCGGGCTCGGCGTCGTTCCCGAAGTACTCGACCGCGTCCTCGGGCCACTGGTTGGCCTCCGCCAGCAGCATGCGTCCCGGGAAGTGCTCGTCGACGTGGCGCCGCAGCGAGCGCAGGAACTCGTGGGTCTCGGGGAGGTTCTCGCCGTTGGTGCCGTCGCGCTCGTAGAGGTACGGGACCGCGTCGAGGCGCAGGCCGTCGACGCCCATCTTGAACCAGAAGTCCATGGCGTCGAACACCGCCTTGTGGACCTCGGGGTTGTCGAAGTTGAGGTCGGGCTGGTGGGAGTAGAACCGGTGCCAGAAGTAGGCGTTGGCGACCGGGTCCCACGTCCAGTTCGAGGTCTCGGTGTCGTGGAAGATGACCCGGGCCTCGGACCAGCGCTCGGGGTCGTCGCTCCACACGTACCAGTCCCGCCAGCGGCTGCCCGGCGCCGCCCTGCGGGCCCGCTGGAACCAGGCGTGCTGGTCGGAGGTGTGGTTGATGACGAGCTCGGTGACGACCCGCAGCTCCCGACGGTGGGCCTCCCGGAGCATCCGCTTGAACGCGGCGAGGGTGCCGTAGGAGGGGTTGATGCCCCGGTACTCGGCGATGTCGTAGCCGTCGTCGCGCAGGGGGGACGGGTAGAACGGCAGCAGCCAGATGGTGTTGACGCCCAGGTCGTGGAGGTAGTCGAGCCGGCTGGTCAGCCCGTCGAAGTCGCCGATGCCGTCGCCGTCGCTGTCCTGGAAGGCGCGGATGTGCAGCTCGTAGATGATGGCGTCGCGGTACCAGTCGGGGCCGTCGGAAAGGGGGCTGACCGGGGGGAGGGGCGCGGGGCCGCGCGGGCCGTAGGGGCTCATGGCGCGGCCCGTCGCGCGCTCGGTGGCGCGGTCGGGAGGCTGGTCATCAGGAGGCTCGCTGGGGGCTCATGCCGGGGACGGCGAGGGGTGGAGGGTGAAGACGTGCGCCGGCACGCCGGCGGGGTTCAGCTCGACGTAGTTGTCGGGGCCGTGCCAGGTGTAGCGGGCGTCGCTGAGGCGGTCGTGGACCTCGAAGGGCCCGCCGTCCACGCCGAGCTCGGCCAGGTCGAGGTGCACGACGCCCGCCCGGACGTGGTGCGGGTCGCAGTTGACCACCACGAGGACCACGTCGGTGCCGTCCTCGCTGCGCTTCGAGTAGCAGAGCAGGTCGTCGCCATCGACGTCGTGGAACTGGAGTGTGGTGTTCGTCTGGAGCGCGGTATGGCTGTGGCGCAGGGCGTTGAGGCGGCCCAGCAGAGGGGCGAGCGAGTCGGGCCGGTCGAGGTCCCAATGGCGGATCTCGTACTTCTCGGAGTGCAGGTACTCCTCGCTGCCGGTGTGGCGGGGCTCGTGCTCGCACAGCTCGAACGCGGGGCCGTAGATGCCGTAGCTGGCGGCCAGGGTGGCGGCGAGCACGGCCCGGGCCGCGAACGCGCCGCGCCCGCCGGTCTGGAGGTGCTCGGTGAGGATGTCCGGGGTGTTGGGCCACACGTTGGGCCGGAGGTACTCCTTCACCTCCGTCTGGGTGAGCTCGGTGAAGTACTCGCGCAGCTCCCAGGCTGCGTTGCGCCAGGCGAAGTAGTTGTACGACTGACTGAAGCCGAGCTTGGCCAGGCGCTCCATGACCCGCGGCCGGGTGAAAGCTTCGGCCAGGAAGAGCACGTCCGGGTGCTCGGCTCGGATCTCGGCCAGGGCCCACTCCCAGAAGGCGAAGGGCTTGGTGTGGGGGTTGTCGACCCGGAAGATGCGGACGCCCTCGCCGACCCAGTGGTCGAACACCCCTTTGAGCGCGTTCCACAGCCCGTCGCGGTCGACCGTGTCGAAGTCGATCGGGTAGATGTCCTCGTAGCGCTTGGGTGGGTTCTCGGCGAACTGGATGGTGCCGTCGGGGCGGTGGCGGAACCACTCGGGGTGCTCGGTCACCCAGGGATGGTCGGGCGAGCACTGGAAGGCGATGTCGAGGGCGATCTCCATGCCCTGCGCCTGCGCCTCGGCCACCAGGGCCCGGAAGTCGGCCGGCGTGCCCAGCTCGGGGTGGATCGCGGTGTGACCGCCTTCGGCGGCGCCGATGGCCCAGGGGCTGCCGGGGTCGCCCTTGCGGGCGGTGAGGGCGTTGTCCGGGCCCTTGCGCCCGCTGACGCCGATGGGGTGGATGGGCGGCAGGTACAACACGTCGAAGCCCAAGGCGGCGAGATCGGGCAGGCGGGCGGCGACGTCGGCGAAGGTGCCGTGACGACCGGGCGTGGGGCCCGCCGATCGGGGGAACAGCTCGTACCAGGTGCTGAAGCGCGCCCGTTCGCGCTCGACCAGCACCGTGCACTCGGGATGGACGGCGCCGGCGCTGCGGTCGGCCAAGGGGTCCATGAGGGCGGCGACGGCGTCGGCGACTGCGGCGAACCCCTCCGCGTCCCCGTCGAGGAGCGGCGCCGCGCTCGTGCGCAGGCGCTCACCGGCACGGGCGGACGCCCGTTCGGCGGCTTCGGTGACCAGGGTGGCGCCGATCTGGAGGTCGACGCCGACGTCCTGTCCGGCCTCGATCTTGGCCAGGGCTCCCACCAGCCACGAGCGGAACGGATCGACCCAGGCCTCGACGGTGTAGCGGTGGACGCCGAGACGCTCGACGGTGAAGCGGGCGGTCCAGTGGTCGTTGCCGAGCGGCTCGAGGGCGACCGCCGACCAGCGGCCGCCCGGCGGGCGGTGCAGGAGTCGCCCGGCCACGGCGTCCTTGCCGTCGGTGAACACGTCGGCGGTGACCACCACGTCCTCGCCGCTCACCCGCTTGACCGGGAAGCGGCCGGCGTCGACCACCGGGGCCACGTGCTCGACCACCACCCGACCGGGCACGGGCCCCCGGCGGCGGACGGCGCTCACCTCGGCCCGGAGTCCGATGCGGGATAGATGCGGGTGGCGTACTCGCGCACCATCCGGGTGGCCGAGAAGCGCGGCCCGTTGGTCTTCAGGCTGTGACGCACCATGCGCAGCCACGCCACGGGGATCCCGTCCGGGGTGCGCTCCTGGAACAGGGGCACGACCTGCTGCTCGAGCAGGTCGTAGAGCGCGGCCGCGTGACGGGCGTCCTGGGCGTCGTGGTCGGGGTCGGTCTCGCCGTCGATGGCCCAGCCGTTGCCGCCGTCGTGGGCCTCGGCCCACCAGCCGTCGAGCACGGACAGGTTCAGCGCGCCGTTGATGGCGGCCTTCATGCCACTGGTGCCGCTGGCCTCTTCGGGCGGGCGGGGCACGTTGACCCAGAGGTCGCAGCCGCCCACGAGCTGGCCCGCGAACGAGAGGTCGTAGTCCTCCAGGAAGGCCACGTGGTCGGCCACGAGTGGCGCGCCCTTCAGCTCGAAAGCGCGCGAGAGGATCGCCTTCGCGCCCTCGTCGAGCGGGTGGGCCTTGCCCGCGAAGACGAACTGCACGGAGGGGTCGCCGGTGAGCAGGCGCAGAGCCCGCTCGGGGTCGTGGGTGAGCAGGTTGAGGCGCTTGTATGCCGCGAGCCGGCGGGCGAAGCCGATGGTGAGGCGCTCCGGGTCGAAGCCGACCTGGGCCGCCTCGGCATAGCCCGTGGGCTCACCGCGACGCAGGCGGTCGCTGGCCGAGCGCTCCCGGATGAAGTCGACCAGGAGGCGCCGGCTCTCGGTGCGCGCCTCCCACAGGTCGGCGTCGGAGATTCCGTCCACGGCCTCCCAGGTGGCCGGGTCGTCGGCCCGGGCCAGCCAGCCGTCACCGAGGTGGCGGTCGAGCAGGCGCTTCATCGGCGGTCCCAGCCAGGTGGGCACGTGGACACCGTTGGTCACGTGGGTGATGGGCACCTCGGCGACGTCGCCGCCGAACAGCGGCTGCCACATCTCCCGGGCGACCTCGCCGTGGCGCCGGCTGACCGCGTTGATGGAGCGGGCGCCGCGGAGCGCGAGGGGGGTCATGCCGATGCGGCCGTCGGGGTCGCCCTGGTCGACCCGCCCCGTGGCCAGCAGGCGCTCGGCGTCACCGCTGGCGCCGGCCACCCGGTGGAGCATCTCGCGGGCCTCGGCGGGGTCGTAGGTCTCGTTGCCGGCCGGAACCGGCGTGTGGGTGGTGAACACGAGGCGCTCGCGGGCGCCGGACCACGCCTCGTCGTAGTTCTGGCCGGCCTCGCGGGACCGGCCCATGATCTCGGCGAGGGCGAGGGCGGGGTGCCCCTCGTTGATGTGCAGGACCGAGGGTTCGATGCCGAGGCGGTCGAGCACCTGCGCGCCGCCGAAGCCGAGCACGGCGTACTGGGCGAGGCGCACCGAGGAGATGCCCTCGTAGAGGCGCGAGGTGATCCAGCGCCCCACGGTGGAGTTCTCGGGGCAGTCGGTGTCGAGGAGGTAGAGCGGCACGCGGCCCACGTCGGCCCGCCACACCCGCGCCACCACGTCCTCGTCGTCGACAGGGACGCGCACGGCCAGGGCCGCGCCGGCGTCGTCGGTGAGGGCCACACAGGGAAGCCTTTCCGGATCGCTGTCCAGCCAGAACTCGTGTTGGTAGCCGCGCGTGTCGAGGCGCTGGTGGAAGTAGCCCGTGCGGTACATCAGCCCCACCGCCACCATGGGCAGGGCGAGGTCGCTCGCCTCTTTCAGGATGTCGCCGGCCAGCACCCCGAGACCGCCCGAGTAGATGGGCAGGGACGCGTGCACCGCGAACTCGGCGCACAGGAAGGCCACCGGGTGGTCGGCGGGGACCTGCGTCGCCGGCGGGCGGGCGAGGTCGGCGTCGATCAGCGTGGCCAGCGCCGTCGCCCGGGCGACGAGACCGCGGTCGGCCGCCGCGGCGGACAGCACACCCGCATCGGCTTCGGACAGCAGGCGGACGGGGTTGCCCCCGACCCGCGCCCACCGCTCGGGGTCGACGGCGGCAAAGGTGGCGGGACCGTCGTCGGCCCACGACCAGCGGTAGTTGTAGGCGACGCGGGCCAGCGGCGCGAGCTCGGCGGGAAGGCGTTCGGCGAGGGCGGCGGCGGCGGCCGCCACGTCCTGGTCGCCAGGGCGGGAGAGGGGTGTCGGCACAGGGCGACGCTACCGGCACCGTCCGTGAACGGACCGTGAACGATGGCCGGGCCCCGAGGGGGAGGCCCGGCCACCGCCCAGGAGCGGATCGGCTACCAGAGCTGGAAGCCGCCGGGAACCAGTTCGAGGGGCAGGTAGTGGAGGAAGATCTCGCCGTAGATGACGAAGGTGAGGCCGGTGGCCAGGCCGGCCCAGAGGCCGAGCCGGTCGAGGATCGGCCACGTCTGCGAGACGGGATGGAAGGGCTCGTCGGCGACGGGCATGCGCTGGACGCCGGCCACCTGGCGCTTCGAGTAGATGGTGCCCAGGATCACGATGAAGAAGCACACACCGCTGATGAACATGATCGACCCGCCGATGGCGGTCAGCCCGTCGGCCACGTCCCAGTTCTTCAAGATGTTGGCGGCGCCGTCGAGCGGCGGGGTGAAGCGGTCGACGTAGGTCGCCTGGCTGATGTTCGTGCGGCGGGGCATGCCGGCGATGCCGCCCTGCATCTGGCCCCGGGAGAAGATGAACACTCCCGTGATCCACAGCCAGGTCTGGGCCACGGCGAGGCGCCGGCCCCACAGCTTCTTGCCGGTGAGGTAGGGCACCAGCCAGTAGCAGATGGCCATGATGGACAGAGCGACGGCGGTGCCCACCGTGAGGTGGAAGTGGCCGACGATGAACGCCGTGTTGTGGACCGTGAGGTTCACCGTGTAGCTGGCGTTGATCAGGCCGCTCACACCACCGAGGATGAAGCCGATGCCGGCGAGGAGCTGCCCGGACACCGACGGGTCGCCCCACGGCAGCTTCCAGATCCAGCCCAGGAGGCCCTTGCCGCCGCGGTTGCGGCCGGCGTTCTCGAGTGAGGCGATCACCGAGAAGAAGGTGGCCACCGAGGGGAAGAAGATGCAGAAGGTGAGCATCCAGGAGATGGTCTTCGAGGTGAAGGGGATGCCAGGGTCGGTGAACTGGTGGTGGATGCCCACCGGCAGGAGGATCAGGAAGGCGATGAAGACCACCCGCACGAGGCCGTCGCTGGCCACGCGGCCCTTGCCCGCCTGCTCGGGAAGGAACAGGTACCACGACACGTAGATGGGCAACAGCCAGAAGTAGACGATCGGGTGCCCGGTGAACCAGAACAGGATGCGGGTGAACTGGGGGTCGATGCTGTCGGTGAGTCCGAGGGACCAGGGCAGCACGAAGACCAGGACCTCGATGGCGATGCCGATCGAGGCGAGGAACCACATCAGCTCCGTCACGATCGAGGTGAACGCCAGCAGCGGGATGCGCTCGCCCTCGTGGCCGTCCTTGCGCCACCCGCGGAGGGTGAGCACCAGGTTGGCCAGGGTGGCCCAGGTGGAGAGCACCAGGAACACGGCGCCGATGTAGAACGCCGGGGTGGCCTTGAGCGGGGTGTAGAAGGTGAACAGCACCGTCGCCTTGTTGGCCAGCATCGCCCAGGCGGCGAGGGCCACGCCGGTCCAAGCCAGGTACAACGACGCGTCGCGGAGCACCTTCGATGCCAACGGCCGCTTGAGCGACTTCATCACCGTCAGCGACATGAAGGCGTTGCTGAAGGTGAAGGTGAAGACCAGCGCCAGGGTGACGCCGTGGATGGTGAGACCCTGGTAGTAGCTCTGGAGGCCGACCGCGTCGTAGAGGTTGACGGGCCGGTTGAAGAACTCCTCGAGGGCGAAGTCGCCCCGGTCGGAGGCCTGGAGGGCGCCCATGGCGAGGCCGAGGAAGAGCCCGACGAGGCTCAGGTAGAGCTGCCACTTGACCGCCCGCAGGTCGGCCTGGCCCACGCCCGGGATGTCGATCTGCCAGCGGCTGCGCTGGGACGGCGTGCCGATGATCGGCCCGTCCGGCTCGTCGCCGTCGGCGATGTCGCCGGCCGTGGAGGTGTCGATGGTGTCGGTCATCTGCGCTCGCTCACTCGACGTTGATGGTCATGAACATGGTCTGGTGCCCGATCCCGCAGTACTCGTGGCAGAGCAACGAGTACTGACCCGGATCGTCGAAGGTGACCTCGATCTCGGACACCTGCCCCGGGATGACCATCACGTTGGCGTTGGTCTCGGGGATGCGGATGCCGTGGATGACGTCCCGGGAGACCGCCTTGATGGTCACCTCGGTGCCGGCGGGGATGGTGACGTCCTGTGGGGTCCACTGCCACGCCTGGCCGATGAGGACCAGCTCGCCGGTGCCGTCACCGGTGTCGCGGTAGCCGGGCTCGTCGAACGGGGCGGTGGTGTCGATGTCGGCGGGCTGGACGCGGCCGGCCGGCTCGGGGAGGGCGGCCTGGTGGGCCACCACCGACAGGATCAGGCCGACGACAGCACCGACGATGACCACTGCCGTGGCGTAGAGGAACCACCGTTCATACTTCTCGACGTGCATCGGTCAGCTCCTGGCGATCAGGGTGAAGTAGGCGTACAGCCAGGTGGCCGCCATCAACACGATGAACAGCGCACCGAGCACGAGGGTCCCCTTGGGGTGGCCCTCCGGCTCGTCGTGCTCATCGGTGGCGACGGACGCGGCGTCCGGCGCGGTGTCCTCGGTCATGTCGCTCCTCGTTCGGTCGGCGGGGTTCGCTGGGACTCGGGGGCTCGGCGTCTCAGCCGGCGGTGCCCAGCGAGTTGATGTAGGCCACGAGGGCGTCGACCTCTTCGGCCGAGAGCTCGAACTCGGGCATCGCCACCGCGAAGCCCTCGACCTTCTGGGCGCCCGGGTCGGTGATGGAGCTCGTCAGGTAGGCGTCGTCGGCGGTCACGGTCGAACCGTCGTCGAGGGTGACCTCGGCGCCCGCGAGACCCTGCCAGGTGGGGCCGGTGCCGTCGCTGCCGTCCGCGGAGTGGCACGTGGCGCACCCGTTCGCGTCGGCCAGCTCCTGGCCCTGGGTCGCCAGTGCGGAGAGCTCACCACCGCCGCCGGCGGCCGGAGCCGCCGAGCCGCCGCCACCATCGGAGGTGACGAGGGCGATGACGCCGAGGGCCACACCGAGGAGGGCGAGCACGGTGACGACCGCCAACCAGGCGGTCTCACCGGCGCCGAAGCGCATCTCCGACGTCTCGTCGTCGGACCCGTCCGAGGCGTTCTTTTCGTTCGCTGTGTCGGTCACAGAGGCGGTCTACCACGGGGTTTTCGCCCCCCCGTAGGGTCCAAGGTCCCATCCTGACCGGCCGGTCAGCACCCCGTGGCCCGCGTGTCCGGACGCGACGACGCGCCGTGGTCGTCCCCGGGGAGGGGGCGACCACGGCGCGTGCCGGATGCTCAGCGTGGAGCGGGGCTCAGTTGAAGAAGAGGACCCGCCACAAGATGTTCAACACAATGCCGACGGCACCGATGACGATGCCCAGGGTGGCGAGGTTGTCGCCGCCCTGGGTGCCGTTCGACGCCTTGATCTGGTTCTTGGCCACCACGCCGAGGACGATGCCGATGATGGAGCCGATGCCGCAGAGCAGGCCGATCGCACTGGCGATGATCGAGCCGACGGCGAGTTGGTTGTTGGGCGGCGCGCTGGGGGGCGGACCGGCAGGCGGTTGGTAGGACATGGGCGTTCTCCTTGATCGGAAACCGCCCGAACGCTACTCACTTCACCGGGGGTGACGCGCCGAGGTGCCCCTGCCCCGCCCGGGCGACGCCGCCGCCCCTCCAACCCTCTAGCGCAGCTGCGTGGCCCCGCCGGGGTCGGGCGGACCGGCGAGCTCGGGGTGGACGATGGCGGCGAGCAGTTCGACCCCGTCGACGACCCGGGGGCCGGGCCGGGAGAAGTACGCGTCGGCGTCCACGGCCCACACCTGGCCCACGCCGGCGAGGGCGGGCTGATCGAGCAGGGCGCGACCTTCTTCGGCGGCCCGATCCAGGTGGTAGCCGCACGGCATGAACACCACGATGTCGGGGCGGGCTGCGGCGACGGCCTCCCAGCTGAGGGCCCGGGACCGGCTGGCCGGCGGGGCCAGGAGGCACTCGCCTCCCGCCAGGTCGACCATCGCGGGCACCCAGTGGCCGGCGCTGAAGGGCGGGTCCGACCACTCGAGGGGCAGCACTCTCGGACGGGGCTTGGGACGGCCGGCCACTGCCTCGTGCACGTCCTCGAGGCGGTCGTGGAGCGAGGCCATGAGCGCGGCCGCCTGCACCTCCCGCCCGGTGGCCGCCCCCACCTCGCCGATCCCGGCGATCACGTCGTCGAGGGTCACCGGGTCGAGCGAGACCACCTGCGCGGAGCACCCGAGGTCGTCGAGGGCATCGGTCACGGCGCCCGAGGGCACGGCGCACACCTCGCACAGGTCCTGCGCCAGGATCAGGTCGGGCTGGATGGCCCGGATGCGGTCGCGGTCCAGGGTGTAGATGGGCTCCCCTTCGGCGAGGCGCTCACGCACGGCCCGGTCGATCTCGCCGGCCGGGGTGGCGGCATCGACCGCCAGGGCCGTACCCGACACGATCGCCTTGTCGCGGGCTTCGGGCGGGAAGTCACACTCGAAGCTGACGCCCTCGAGCGCGTCGCCCAGGCCCAGCGCGAACACGATCTCGGTGGCCGATGGCAGCAGCGAGACGATCTTCATGCCGGGCGATGGTAGGGCCACCGGCGTCTCCGGCCCGATGAGACACCACGGAGCACCGGGGCTCAGGGTGCGATGGCGTCGTCCTCGACCTCGGTCCCCTCGCTGCCCTCGTCGACGAAGGCCGGGCCCTTGCCGTCATCGTGGCGCTCGACCTGCTCACGCGCCCCCTCCACCTCGTGCTCCAGCTGGTCGATGCGCTCTTCGTCCCCCTCGGACTGCGAGGGAGGATCGGTGGGGTCGATGGGGTCGGTGGTGGTCATGGCGCTCCCCTACCCAGGGTGGCGGGGACGCGACCCGGGGCCCACCGACGCCGGGGGCCGGGGGCCGCGGGTGGGCAGGCGCCGATCGGGGTAGGGGCCGCGTGCATGCCCGCACCACCCACCACCAAGGAGCTCACATGAGCCACGACCTGTCCGGCAAGCGCATCGCCTTCCTCACCGCCAACGAAGGGGTCGAGCAGATCGAGCTGACGAGGCCCTGGCAGGCCGTCGAGGACGCCGGGGGGCAGCCGGTCCTCGTGGCCCCCGAGACGGGCGAGGTGCAGGCGTTCAACCACCTCGACAAAGCGGACGCCTTTCCCGTGGACCAGCCCGTCTCGGCCGTGTCCGCCGACGACTTCGACGGCCTCGTCCTGCCCGGCGGCGTCGCCAACCCGGACCAGCTGCGCACCGACGACGGTGCCGTCCGCTTGACCCGGGCCTTCGTCGAGGCGGGCAAGCCCGTCGCCGCCATCTGCCACGGACCGTGGACGCTCGTCGAGGCCGACGTCGTCCGCGGGCGCACCCTCACCTCGTGGCCGAGCCTCCAGACCGACCTGCGCAACGCCGGCGCCTCCTGGGTCGACGAGGAGGTGCACGTGGACCGCGGGCTCGTGACCAGCCGCAACCCCGACGACCTCGACGCGTTCTGCGCCGCCATGGTGGAGGAGCTGTGCGAGGGGCAGCACGAGGGCCACGCCGCCTCCACACCGGTGGAGGCCGCGGGTTCCGCGGACCAGGAAGGTGGCGTGCGCTCCGCGCTCCACTTCTGAGCGCCGGCCGCGCGGCCCCCTCAGGGGGGCCGGGCTGGTAGACCGCCAGGGTGCTCGGCACCGATGACCCGGTGTTCGCCGCCGTCGTGGGCGTCGCCGTGGTCGCCCTCCTCCTCGCGCCGGTCACCGGTCGCGCCCTCGCCCAAGTCGTCACCCTGGTCCACGAGCTCGGCCATGCCACCGTCGGCCTCCTCGTCGGCGGCCGGGTCCGGCGGGTGTCGATCGCCCTCGATGCATCGGGGGAGACCCTCACCCTCATCGGCGGGCGCTACCCCCGCCTCCGCCTGAGTGCCTTCACCCTCGCCGGCTATCCCGCTCCCCCGCTCGTCGGCGTCGTCGCGGCGGCGTCGGTGGCCAGCGAGGACCATCGCCTCTTCCTGTTGCTCGGCGCAGTCTTCGTGGCGGTCGCACTCGTGCTCTGGGTGCGCAACCCCTGGGGCCTCGTCGTGTTCGCCGTCACGGCCGTGGTGCTGTGGCTGGCCGCCACCGAGGCGGCCGATGCCGTGACGCGCACCGTGGCCATCGCCCTGGCCTGGCTGTTCGCCGTCGGGGGCCTCCGCTCGGCATGGCAGCTCACCCACGGGCCGAGGTCCGCGACGAGCGGACTCGACGACGCCGAGCGGGTCTCGCAGCTCAGTCGCGTCGTGCCCCGCCTCGTGGTGGCGGGGGCGTTCGTCCTGGTGGCGGGCGCGGCCCTGGCCGGCGTCGCCCTGCTGCTCCTGCGTCCCTCCTGATCATCGGGACAACGCTCAGGTCAGCGTCCCCACGTCCGATGGAAGGGCACGAGATCGCTGGGCGTGAGAGGACAGGCGATGACCGCATCCCATGAGGACCAGAGCGTGCCCCACGCCCCCACGCCGGGGGCGATCGGGACCGCAGGCATGATCGACCGCCTGCGCGGGCCCGCGTCCCACGTCATCGTCGACGTCGTCGACGCGGGAGTCGGTGGAGCCACGCCGGTGCGCCAGGCCATGACCAGCCTGGGGCTGCAACCCGAGAAGCCCGCCACCTCCCCGACGCTTCTGCTCACCGGCGGCATCGTCGTCGCGGCCCTCGTGGTCAGCGCCGGCGTAGAGGATCTCACGCCGGCCATCGCCGCCCTCGCGTTCGCCGTCGCCATCGTCATCTGGCAGCGCACCACGACTCGCCGGGCGCGCCGCACCGACGAGAACACCCGTTGGGCTTCGCGCTCGGGTCAGGCCTTCGGGGCCTGGGAGCCCGGCGCTCCGGCCGGCCGCCAGCGCCTCCTGCTCGACCATCGCGGCCTCGCCGTGGTGGACCCGGGTGTGAAGCGCGAGCCCCTGGCGGTCCTGCTCTGGAAGTCGGTGGAGCGCCTCATCCTCGTGCCCGGCAACGAGCGCACCACCGACCCGGGCCTCGTGGTCCACCGCACCGACGGCAGTGTGGCCGGGTTCACCACGGCGTTCAGCCTCCACGAGCTCATGCCGGCGCTCGACGACGTGGGGCTGCCCACCGACATCGAGCAGGCGATGGCCGGCACGTCCACGATGCGCCGCACGTCCGCCCCCCTGCCTCCGGTCCCGCCGGCGGCCCCCACCGACCCGTGGGCCAACGTCGCCCCGGCTCCCGGGACCTTGGCGATGGCGACCGGCGCGGCGACGGCCGCGGAGCGAGCGGCCGAGCCATTCGTCGAGCCCACCCCTGTCCCGGAGAACCCGCTCACGCCCCGCCGCGGCTCGACCCCGCCGGCCGCCGCGTTGTTCAACGCCGAGACGCCCGAGCCGGTCCTGTCCGCGCCCCGTCCGCTCTTCCCGCCGACGCCCGTCGCCGAGGCGCCCCCGCCCCCGCCACCCCCGCCGCCGCCGGTTCCCCCTGCTTCCCCGGCGCCCGGCCCGGCCCCTCAGGTCGACCGGCCCGCCGTGCCGGTGGCGCAGGTGCCGGTGCCCGACCTGCCGCCGCCCACAGCCGCAGCCGGCTCCGAGCCGCCGGTCCCCGACGCGCCCCTCGCCCCGCTGGTGTTCGAACCCGAACGCTCGGAGGCCCCGACCGCTGACCCCTGGACCTCGATCCCGACGCCCGCCGGGTTCGAGGCTCCTCCGGCTGCGCACGACGCGGCGTGGGACCGACCGGCTCCACCGGCCCCACCGGTGCCGCCCCACGACACCCTGCCCGATGCCTTCCCGGCGCCGCCGGAGACGCTCGCCGACGCCCTCGGCACCCCGACCGGCCCCCCACCGGGACCGGCGTCGTTCCCGTCGCCGGCGCCCCTGCCCTCTGCGGACTCGGCCCCGCCTCCTCCCCCGCCGCCTCCTCCCCCACCGCCGCCTCCGCCGGCAGACGCCGCTCTCTCCGGATGGGGCGCGCCCGCCAGCGACGCGGGTGCGTTGTTCGACGCCCATGGTGCGGCGACGGAGACCACGGCGCCCGCGACCGAGCCGCCCGACTCCCTCTGGCGGTGAGCCCCGCCCCCTCGGGCCCGAGGGGCTCCGCTCACGCGATCTAGAGGTCGGGTAGGCCGAGCGCCAGGTTGGGGGCCTCGAGGCCCCCGTCGATCTCGATCATCTTGCCCGTGACGAAGCTGCCCGCGGGCGACGCCAACCAGAGCGCCCCCAAGGCGATGTCGAGCGGGTCACCGAGGCGTCGCAGCGGCGTCTTGTCGACCATCTCCCGCTCGAGGGCTTCGTTCTCGAGGACGACCTGCAGCGCCGAGGTGGCCACCGAGCCCACCGCGATGGCATTGACCCGCACCTTGGGGGCGAGGTCACAGGCCAAGAGGCGGGTCATGTGGGCCAGTGCCCCCTTCGCCGTGCCGTAGGCCACCATGCCGCGGTCGGCGCGTCGGCCCATCATCGACGAGATGTTGACGACGCTGCCGCAGTCGCTCTGGAGCAGGTGCGGCGTGGCCGCCTTCGTGAGGGTGAAGGCGGTCGTCACGTTGAAGTGCAGCGCCGCCTCGAAGAAGCGCTCGGACGTGTCCAGGAACGGTCGGGGCATGGTGCCGCCGACGTTGTTGACCACGGTGTCGACGCGACCGAACTCGGCGACGGCCCGCTCGACCAGCACCCCCAGGTTCTCGGTGTCGTTCAGGTCCGCTGGCACCAGGACGGCCCGCCGCCCCAGCGCCTCGATCTCGCCGGCGACCTCCTGGAGCTGCTCCTCGGTGCGGGCCGAGAGCACGACGTCACCCCCGGCCTCCGCGTAGGTCTTGGCGATGGCGGCGCCGATGCCGCGGCCGGCGCCGGTCACGATGGCGACGCGGTCGGTCACCAGGAATTGATCGAGGGCACCCATGGCGCAGTCCTTTTCGCAGGGGGGGGGTCAGGAAGGATGGTCAGACGGGAGGGTCAAGACAGGAGCTCAGACGGCAGGGTCGGACGGGTCGGCAGCCGGCGGTTCGTCCCAGCGCTCGAAGCGCCAGGGGCCGGGCACCATCCACAGACGGTGCCGGGGGCCGGGGACGTCGGGGTCGCCGCTGTCGTAGCCGGCGTCGCCGTGCCACATGGCCACGGCACCGCCCTCTTCCGCCCGGGCGATGTGGGTCTCGAAGTGCTCGATCTCGGCGTCGGCCGCCTCGGCCAGCGCGTCGGCGACGGTGGCAGAAGCGGCCAGCCGGTCGAGGGTGCACCAGGTCGGCGGGCTGAGCTCGATCTCACCCTCGTCGCGCTTGCGCAGGGCGTCTGCGGGGCGCACCCATTGGTGCTCGTGGATCTCGCCCATGTCGACGGTGACGTCACCCGTCGGGGCGGGCGCCACGAAGAACCACGTGGCGAAGCGCTTGATCGCCACCGGTGGCGGCGTCCAGTGGGCGAAGCAGACCAGCGAGTCGACGTCGACGGCGAGGCCGGCTTCCTCGGCCGCCTCGCGCACCGCGGCGCGGCGGGCGGCCTGGAGGGTGCGCTGGTCCTGGTCGGGTACCTCGCCCGTCGCGGCCTCCTCGGGCGACGGCTCGAGGTCGTCGTCGTCCACCCGACCACCGGGGAAGACCCAGTGACCGCCGGCGAAGGCCAACTTGGAGTTGCGGCGAAGCATCAACGTCTCGATGCCCTCGGCCCCGTCACGTACGAGGACCACGGTGGCGGCGGGGATCGCCTCGGGCACCTCGCCCTCGCGATCGAGGTCGATGGTGATGCCGATGCCCGCGTCGTCGCGGGCGGGCGGCGGAACCGGGTCGCCCGTCACACCAGGAACCGACTGAGGGTCTCGACCACGCAGGCCGGCTTGTCGTTGCCCTCGACCTCGATGGTGACCTGCACGGTGGCCTGCACCCCGCCGTTGACGGGATCGGCGGCGGTGAGGCGGCCGTGGCCGCGGATGCGGGCGCCGACCGGTACCGGTGCCGGGAAGCGCACCTTGCCGGTGCCGTAGTTGACGCCCATCGACGCGCCCTGCACCTCGATGATCTGGGGGAGCATCTCGTTGACCATCGAGAGCGTGAGGTAGCCGTGCGAGATCGGGCCACCGAAGGGCCCTGCGTCGGCCCGCTCGCCGGGCTCGTGGATCCACTGCCAGGTGCGGGTGGCCTCGCTGAACTGGTCGACCCGCTCCTGGGTGACGAGGACCCACTCGCTGCTGCCGAGGTCCCGCCCGACCGCTTCGAGGAGCTCGGCGGGGGCGGCGAACACGGTGGGCACGGCGCCACTGTAGAAGCCCGCCGTGGCCACCTCGACCGCCGCCGGCGCGAGCGGGTGTCCGGTGCCTGAACAGGAGGTGAACGCACGGGCCACAATGGCGGCCATGCGCACGCACGCCCCTGCCCGCTCACGCCTGCTCGCGCTGGGCCTCGCCGCACTCGTCGCCGTCGGGGCGGTCGCCTGCTCGTCGTCGGACAGCGGCAGCGACGACGCCGCGGCGGAGGGAGGCCCCACCACCACGCTCGCCCACGACGACGCCGTCGGGCTCGAGCAGATCCAGGTGATCGGCTCGCACAACAGCTACCACGTGTCCAACTTCGACCAGATCGGCGGGATCTCCCCCCTGGCCGCCACGCTCGACTACACCCACGACCCGCTCCCCGAGCAGCTCGACGAGGGCCTGCGCTCGTCCGAGCTCGACGTGTTCCTCCAGGACGACGGCGAGCTCCACGTGCTGCACTTCCCCGACTTCGACCCGATCACCACCTGCGACCTGTTCACCGACTGCCTCGAGCAGATCCACACCTGGTCCCAGGCCAACCCCGATCACGTGCCCCTCGGCGTGCTGGTCGAGGTGAAGTCGCCGGCCCAGGAACTGGGGGCGGCCGGCATGGACCAGATCGACGACGACATCCGGTCCGTGTTCGCCGAGGACGACCTCATCACGCCCGACGACGTGCGCGGGGACGCCGCCACCCTCGCCGAGGCCGTGCCCGCGGGCTGGCCCACCCTGGGCGAGGCCCGCGGCCAGG
Source organism: Acidimicrobiales bacterium (assembly GCA_016794585.1). NCBI lineage: Bacteria > Bacillati > Actinomycetota > Acidimicrobiia > Acidimicrobiales > Acidimicrobiales bacterium. The sequence goes on along the minus strand of JAEUJM010000045.1, from coordinate 2,082 downwards.
TGATGTTCGCCATGGACAACGGCGACGAGGTCCGCGACCTGTACGTCGAGGGGCACCCGTCCCTCGAGGGCCGGGTCCTGTTCACGTCCTCCGAGGAGGGCCGCCCCGACGCCGCGTTCATCAAGCTGAACGACCCGACGGACAGCCTGGCCGACATCCAGCGCCTGGTGGACGCCGGCTACATCGTGCGCACCCGGGCCGACAGCGACCTGTTGAACGCCCAGAACGGCGAGACCGAGGACCGCGAGAACGCCTTCGTCAGCGGCGCCCAGTGGATCAGCACCGACTACCCGGCGTCGGAGCCGCCCGCCCCCGGCAGCGGGTACACGGTGGCCTTCCCCGACGGCACCTTCGCCCGCTGCAACCCGGTGAACGCCCCGGACGGCTGCGACGACGCCGCCGTCGACCCCTCCGCCCCCTGAGGCCGCCGCACTCACCCCAACCCGCTCGTTCCGGGTACTCCCCGGTCGCGCTCACGACACCGACGAGTACCCAGAACGCACGGGCGGAAGGTTCTGGCGGGTTGCACCCGGCGGCGTGACGGACGTCACGGCTAGCGTCAGGTCCATGAAAGAGCTCGTGTACTCGCGCATGTTCCTGCCGGCCGTCGGGGCCAACGCCGACTCGATCGCGACGATCGACGGCACCACCCAGCGCACCTACGCCGAGCACGGCGAACGGGTGCTGCGCCTCGCCAACGCACTGAAGAGCGAGCTCGGTATCGAGCGGTCCGACCGCTTCGCGGTGATGGCCACCAACAGCGCCCAGTACATCGAGCTGTACCACGCGGCGTTCCTCGGCGCCGGCGTGGTCAACCCCCTCAACCTGCGCCTGGCCGGCAAGGAGCTGGACTACATCATCCGCGACTCGGGCACCGAGGTGGCCTTCGTCGACGCCATGTTCGCCCAGCACCTCGCGTCCGCCTTCGCCGAGGGCGAGAGCCCCCTGCGTCACATCGTGCTCATCGGCGACGCCGACGTCCCCCACACGGTCAAGTACGAGGACCTGCTCGCCGCGGGCACCACCGACGTGCCCGAGGAGCCCGAGGAGGACGACCCCGTCGTCCTCATGTACACCGGCGGCACCACGGGACTGCCGAAGGGCGTGCTGCTCGACCAGCGCGCCGAGATGCTGAACCTGTACCACGTCGCTGCGGTCCAGAGCTTCGACCCGAGCCAGGTGTACCTGCACCAGACGCCGCTGTTCCACGCCGCCTCCATGGCCGGCGTCCTCGGCATCGCCTCCTCGGGCGCGGTCAACGTCACCATCCCGCTGTTCGACCCAGCCGGCGTGATGGACCTCATCGAGACCCATGGCGTCACCCAGACCGTGATGGTCCCCACCATGATCGCCATGGTGCTGAACCACCCCGAGTTCCGCCCCGAGCGTCTCGCCTCGCTGCGCCTACTCACCTACGGCGCCTCCCCCATGCCCGCGGCCACCCTCGACAAGCTGATCGAGCTGTACCCCGACCTCGAGATCAGCCAGGGCTACGGCATGACCGAGTGCTCGTCGGTGCTCACCTTCCTGCGCCCCGAGGACCACCAGGCCGGCGGCGACCGCCTGCGCTCGGCCGGGCGACCGGTTCCCGGCGTCGTGCTGTCCATCCAGGACCCCGAGGGCAACGAGCTCCCCGCCGGCACCCCCGGCGAGGTGTGCGCCCGGGCCGGCAACTTCATGCGGGAGTACTGGAACAAGCCCGAGGCCACCGAGGAGGTGTTCCGGGGCGGCTGGTACCACACGGGGGACGCCGGTTACCTGGACGACAACGGTTACCTGTTCCTGGTCGACCGGGTGAAGGACATGATCGTCACCGGCGGCGAGAACGTGTACTCCGCCGAGGTCGAGTCGGCCATCTCCAAGCACGAGGCCGTGGCCCAGGTGGCCGTCATCGGCATCCCCCACGAGACCTGGGGCGAGCAGGTGCACGCCATCGTCGTGCTCAAGCCCGACGCCGAGGCCACCGAGGCCGAGATCATCGACCACGCCCGCGAGTCCATCGCCGGCTACAAGCTGCCCAAGTCGGTCGAATTCCGCGCCGAGCCCCTGCCCCTGTCCGGCGCCATGAAGGTGCTGAAGAAG